>CAZKTB010000001.1:0-3887 GCA_964555485.1 uncultured Thiopseudomonas sp.
TGCAAAAACTGCATTTCCGCCATCCATGGCGGTCAGATGTACTTGCGGCGTGTTTGCGTAATCCATGCCTCAGCACGGCAAACATCCAAACAAGTTTTTTACACCAACTGCGTGAAGCCTGCCTCTCTAAAGCATCCCAAAACAAATGGACCTGACCCCTTTATTCGCCACTGAGCTCATGGCATCAGTGGTGTGCAGGTGGAGCAGGGCTTTGTCGCCATGGATGGCGACAGGGAGCTTACATGGACGTACTTGCAGCGACCCTGCGGAACCTGTACACCGCTGATGCAAACACAAGCCCTGCATACAAACTCATCTCACCTTTAAATCATCCCTGCATAACCTTCCCTGTACCCCGCATAACGCGGAGCCCAGCCGGTGCTGCGTGCCAGCCGGTTGCTGCAGCGTTTGCTGCTGCCAGCCGGATTGAGCAACAGCTCGGGATCACCAGATACATTCATTTGCTGTTGCAGCCAGCGCACCACCTCATCCTGCTCCACCGGCTCGTCATCCACCCCTACATACACCGACGCCAGCTCCGTACCGGCAGCGTCCAGCTGCAACAGATGCGCCAGCAGCGCGGCCGCATCCGCCTCGTGAATGCGGTTGGTAAAACGGTTCAGATTGCCGCCAGCGTGATAACCCCGTCGCACCCGCTCCAGAAAACCACGCCTTGCTCCACCATAGATGCCGGCCAGCCGCACCAGGGTTGCCGACAGACTGGAGTCGACCAGCAACTGCTCGGCCTCCAGCATCACCTGCCCGGACCAGCGTTCCGGCTCGGTGGCAGACTGCTCATCCACCCATTGGCCATCGGACTGCCCATAAACCCCGACACTAGAAGCAAACAGGATGCGCTTTGGCTGCTGCCCGTGTTGCTGCAGCCAGCTCAATACATTGCGCACCCCGTCCACATAAGCCTGCCGATAGGCCTCGACCGTGCGCGCAGCCGGCACCAGCGTGATCAGCACATAGTCCGGACATGCCTGTGGCCAGCTCTCCGGGCAGGCCTGCTTGGTGACATCCGCCAGCACCTGTTGCAAGCCTTGCGGCTGGCTGCCTGCAGTACGGCGCAGCGCCCAGCCATGCCACTGTGGCAACAGTGCATTCACCTGATGTGCCAGCGAGCCGGCACCCACATACAAAATACTGTTTCCGGCCATGGGGCCCCCTGTTGTCCTGTTGTTTATTTCAGGTATGCTTCGTTCAAAGAAAACTATACCTTATGCTTTTTCCATGGAATTCTACTATGACTCTCACCGAGCTGCGCTACATTGTGACCCTGGCCCAGGAGCAGCACTTTGGCCGTGCTGCCGAGCGTTGCCATGTCAGCCAGCCCACACTCTCGGTTGGCGTGAAAAAACTGGAAGAGGAACTTGGCGTACTGTTGTTTGAGCGCAGCAAGGGTGCCGTACGTGTCACCCCCGTCGGTGAAGGCATTGTCGCCCAGGCCCGACGGGTACTGGAGCAGACCCAGACTATCCGCGAACTGGCCCAGGCCGGCAAGAACCAGCTCACAGCACCACTGCGCGTTGGCGCCATCTACACCGTCGGCCCCTACCTGTTCCCGCAACTGATCCCGCTACTGCACCAGAGCGCACCGAAAATGCCGCTGTACATCGAGGAAAACTTCACCCATGTACTGCGCGACAAACTGCGCAACGGCGAGCTGGATGTCATCATCATCGCCCTACCTTTTGAAGAGGTCGACATCCTGACCAAGCCGATGTATGACGAGCCCTTCTGCGTACTTCTACCGGCCCAGCACCACTGGACCGAACAGCAATCCATCAACAGCAACATGCTGGATGACAAGAGCCTGCTGCTGCTGGGCGAAGGCCACTGTTTCCGTGACCAGGTGCTGGAAGCCTGCCCGGCCAGCAGTGGCGGCATCCAGGAAAGCCAGAACCGCTACACCACGGTCGAGGCCAGCTCGCTGGAAACCATACGTCACATGGTCGCCTCCGGGCTCGGCGTATCGGTACTGCCGCAATCGGCGGTCGACAGCCACCAGTACACAGCCGGCGTGATCGAGGTACGTCCTTTCGCCGCACCGGCCCCGACCCGTACCGTGGCCATTGCCTGGCGTGCCACCTTCCCGCGCCCCAAGGCCATTGACGCCCTGGTTGAAGCCATCCGCCAGTGCCCGCTGGCGCAGAACCTGCCGGCCTGATCTGCATGCAGCTGCTGGCAGACATCCCGCTCACCAGCCTGAAAGGTGTGGGCCCGGCAATGTCCGAAAAACTGGCCAAAGTCGGACTGGAAAACCTGCAGGACATCCTGTTCCACCTGCCGTCCCGTTATCAGGACCGCACCCGCATCATTCCCATCGGCGCCCTGCGCCCGGGCCAGGATGCGGTGGTGGTAGGCACCGTAGCCGCTGCCGACGTGGTCATGGGCCGGCGCCGCAGCCTGCTGGTACGCCTGCAGGATGGTACCGGCTCGCTCAGCCTGCGTTTTTACCATTTCAGCATGGCACAGAAAAATGCACTGGCCCGGGGCACCAGGGTGCGCTGTTACGGCGAAGTGCGGCCCGGTGCCAGCGGGCTGGAAATATATCATCCGGAATACCGCACCCAGCAGGCCGATGAGCCGGTTGCCGTGGAAGAGCGGCTGACCGCCATCTACCCCACTACCGAAGGCCTGACCCAGCTGCGGTTGCGTGCACTGGCACAGCAGGCGCTGGATTACCTTTCACCCGCCAGCCTGCCCGAATGGCTGCCGGAAGACTTGCGCCAGCACCATCGGCTCGGTCCACTGGCCGATGCCGTGCGCTACCTGCACCAACCCCCACCGGATGCCGATATCGCCCAGCTGCAGGAGGGTGAGCACTGGACCCAGCAACGGCTGGCATTTGAAGAACTGCTGGCACACCAGCTATCCATGCAGCGGATGCGCGAACAGATGCAAGCACAAAAGGCGCCACCGCTGCCGGTACCACGCCAGCTGCCGGATCAGCTGCTAGCCGGTCTGGGCTTCCAGCCAACAGGCGCCCAGCGCCGTGTCGGCGAGGAAATTTGCTACGACCTGCAGCAACAGCTGCCGATGCTACGCCTGGTGCAGGGCGATGTCGGCGCCGGAAAGACGCTGGTGGCCGCGATTGCCGCGCTGCAGGCGATCGAGGCCGGCTATCAGGTGGCGCTAATGGCGCCAACAGAAATCCTCGCCGAGCAGCATTTTCTAAATTTCAGCAAATGGTTCGAGCCACTTGGCATCGAAACCGCCTGGCTGGCCGGCAAGCTCAAGGGCAAGGCGCGGGCAGCCGCGCTGGAGCAGATCGCCGGCGGCACGCCCATGGTGGTCGGTACCCATGCACTGTTCCAGGCCGAGGTGCAGTTTCACAACCTGGCACTGGCCATCATCGACGAGCAACACCGCTTCGGCGTACAGCAACGGCTGGCTCTGCGTGAAAAAGGCATCAACGGTCAGCTCAGCCCGCACCAGCTGATCATGACCGCCACGCCGATCCCGCGCACGCTGGCGATGAGTGCCTATGCCGACCTCGACACCTCCATCATCGACGAACTACCACCGGGTCGCACGCCGGTAAATACAGTGGTGCTGCCCGACAGCCGCCGTGCCGATGTGGTGGAACGGGTACGCGCCGCCTGCCTGGAGGGGCGTCAGGCCTACTGGGTCTGCACCCTGATCGAAGAGTCCGAGGAGCTGACCTGTCAGGCGGCACAAACCACCTTCGAGGAACTGCAGCTGGCACTGGGCGAGCTGCGGGTCGGGCTGGTACACGGCCGCATGAAGCCGGCAGAAAAGGCCGCCATCATGCAGCAGTTCAAGGATGCCGAGCTGCAACTACTGGTGGCCACCACGGTGATCGAGGTGGGAGTGGATGTACCCAATGCCAGCCTGATGATCATCGAGAACCCCGAGCG
>CAZKTB010000001.1:3987-5100 GCA_964555485.1 uncultured Thiopseudomonas sp.
AGCCCGCTGCTCGACCGCTGGCTGCGCCATGGCCAGCAATACGCCCAGGTTTGATGCAAAAACAGCATGGATACCAACTCCGCGTACAGGTCCCTGCGCCAAACCTGCACAACCGGAAACACCAGCATTCTGGCAAAGTGCCTCCCCGTACACCGTCCTTCTGATCAGGATACGGCACGTCGCAGACTGGCTGGTTCCCGCAGCAGCACATGACATCCGGCACCATCTGTGTCAGCCTGCTGTACTTCTGCCAGCCGCAGACGTTCGAACAGATGCCGCGCCAACCGCTGCAATAACTGATCCGCCAGGAGCAGCCGCAATGTCCAAGTTTTTTTCACCATCAGCCTGTCTGCTTCTGGCCGCCCTGCTGCCGACAAACGCACTGGCACAGGCCTGCATCATCCAGGCCGAGTCGGAGCGCATGGAAATCAGGCTGTGCCAGCAAAACCGCAACATTCCGCCCGAGCTGTTCGAAACCGGCTTTTGCAAGCCACAGCTCGTCGGCCAGAAAACCAGGGTAACCCTTGTCGAGCAATGTCCCGATGACGCCTTTGGCATTTGTCGCAATGCCCACACCGACGGCATGCCGTACCAGCAGGATATCTACTACTACGGCATAGCCAGCGACGCCCGCTACCTGAAGCCGGCCTGTGAAAACCAGAGCCGGGGAACCTGGGTGGACCAGTAAAGGCTGCCAGCCCGTCATGACGCTATGGTCCGTATGCCCTATAATGCACACAGCTGAACAATCTTCCATCAATGCGGTCTATTGCCGCGTATCCCAACGATTTCCGCCTATGGAGCAACCATGCGCACACTTATTTTTTCCGCCCTGCTGGCCTTTGGCAGCCTGATGACCCACTCGGCCATGGCCGACAGTCTGGTTGCCGGCAAGCACTACAATGTACTGGCCAACCCTGTAACCACTTCGCAAGCCGACAAGATCGAGGTGGTTGCCCTGTTCGGCTATAGCTGCCCCTATTGCTACCAGCTGGAACCCACTCTTAACGAGTGGAAAAAAGATCTACCCGAAGATGTCAGCTTTGTGAAGATGCCCGCCATGTTTGGTGGTGTCTGGAACCTGCATGGCCAGATGTTCTATACACTGCAGGC
>CAZKTB010000001.1:5200-42333 GCA_964555485.1 uncultured Thiopseudomonas sp.
TGCTGCAGGATTATCGTCACTATGTGCTGATGGGCGACTTGAACACCCAGGTAGACGAGCTGCTGTACCGCTCGCCGCTACGCGCGCTTGATTTGCAGGCGCCCCAGCTGGAAGCCACCTTCCCGAGCTGGAAACCCCAGCGCTGTCTGGACCACATTCTGATCAGTCCGGACTTGCAAGTGGCCCGCTCCATGGTGGTCGACCAGCCAATTTCCGACCACCTGCCCGTAGCTACCGAGCTGATCCTGCCCGCTGCCATTTATCCACAGCAGGTACATTAGAAAGGTCAGTCAGATCCTGACTGATCCTGCTCCGGGCCGGAGACTGTAAAATCAGCCTAAAAGCGCTGCTGCAACCGCGCCCTGGCCAGCTTGTGCTCAACAGCTTCCAGATCTGGAATGATCAGACAGTCGCCATCAAGCTGCACTGCCGTCAACTCGCCAGTACGCAACGCGGCACTCTGGTCGCTGTGCAACCTGCTGTCGACCTGTACCGTACGCGGAATGCCCTGTAGCAGTACGCCATAGAATTCCAGGCCGGCAGAAGGGGCCAGGCTGTTGAAAATGGCAATGCGCGATGCCTGGGTGACATCCGGCTCATCCTCACCGGCCAGCACCTCAAACGACAGCAACGGCAACTGTTGCCCACGCCAGCTGATACGGCCAATCAATCCGTCTTCATGGCGCACTCCACCCGGCAGTGGCTCAGGGGGTTGCCATGCCACCAGCTCAGCCAGGGCCGTGCTGGGTACCAACAGGGTACGTGCCCCGGCCAGTACCAGGGTGAGTCCTGTAAGCAGTTGCTGTGCCTGATGTTCCTGCTGGGCCAGATCCGGCATCCTGTTTTCTCCTCATGACTGATATCGGGCCTGCCTGATTGCGGTCCCCTGCACCAGCCCGGCAGCCAGCCAGGCTAGTGCATGCCTAGCTGGTCAACTCCCGGATGGTATCCAGCAGTTCTGTTTCCTGGTACGGCTTGCCAAGGTATTCATTGACGCCAATGGCCAGTGCCCGCTCACGGTGCTTGTCACCGGTACGCGAGGTCACCATGATGATCGGCAGATCCCGCAACTGCTCATCATGGCGCACCAGGGTGGCCACCTCGAAACCATCCATGCGCGGCATCTCGATATCCAGCAGCATGATGTCGGGTCGCTGCTCCTGCAGCTGGTTGATCGCATCGATACCGTCCTTTGCCGTGGTGACATGCATGCCGTAACGCTCCAGCAGGCGCGAGGTGACCTTGCGTACGGTTACCGAGTCATCCACCACCATGACATGCAGCCCCCGCTCACTGATAACCGGCTTGCGTGGCAGCTGACGTGGCTGGCTGCGACCCGCCGACACCAGCTGCTGGGCATAGCTGCTGCGAATCGTTGCCAGCAAGTCCAGAATGACAACCACACGGCCATCACCAAGAATGGTTGCACCGGACAGGCTGGGAACACCGGCAAATTGTGGCCCCAGGCTTTTCACCACGATCTCGCGCGAACCGGCCAGGCTGTCCACCTGTACCGCTACCGCATGCTCGGACGAGCGCACCAGTACCACCGGCAAGGGCAGGGTCTGGCCTACCAGCTTGGGCTGCTGGCCATTGACCAGCAGATCGCCAAGGTACTTCAGGTCATAGCTCTGGCCCGCATACTCATAGTGTGCCGGCTGGCCTTCCTGCAAGCGGCTATACAGAATCTCCAGCTCATGTGGAGATATCCGCACGATACCCTCGATGGTATTGAGCGGAATGGCGTACAGGTCCTCACCGGTTGTCACCATCAGGGCCCGGTTGACCGAAACGGTGAAGGGCAGCCGGATCAGGAAACGGGTTCCTTTGCCGGTTCCGGACTCGATACTGATGGATCCACCCAGCTGCTTGATTTCGGCGCTGACCACATCCATGCCGACACCGCGGCCCGACACCTGGGTCACTTCCTTTGCAGTGGAGAAGCCCGCATGCAGGACGAATTGCATGATCTCGTGATCACTGAGCTCGCTACCTGCCTGCATCAGGCCTTTTTCGATGGCCTTTTTACGCACCGCCTCAATATTGATGCCGCAGCCGTCATCGCTCAGCGTCAGCAGGATATCGGCCCCTTCACGGGCAAGCTCAAGACGGATCAGACCGGTTTCCGGCTTGCCACAGGCCAGCCGCACATCAGGCTCTTCCAGTCCGTGACCCACCGCATTACGCAGCATATGCTCCAGCGGCGCCAGCATGCGCTCCATTACGCTGCGGTCCATTTCGCCTTCAGCGTTGGCGACCAGCAGCTCGGCCTGTTTGCCCAGCTCGGCGGAAATCTGGCGCACAGTGCGGCGCAGACGTGGCACCAGCCGCTCGAACGGCACCATGCGGGTGCGCATCAGCCCTTCCTGCAGCTCGGTGTTCACCCTGGCCTGTTGCAACAACAGGGTTTCGGCATCACGGCTCTTGGCCGAAAGGGTTTCTTTCAGCTCCAGCAAGTCGGAAGCGGACTCGAACAGTGAGCGTGACAGCTGTTGCAACTGGGAGTGCCGGTCCATTTCCAGCGGGTCAAACTCGGCGTAATCGGAGCCTCCACCCTCGGTCTGCAAACGGCTGAGAATCTGTGCCTGGGTTTCAGTATCAAGACGGCGCAGCTGGTCACGAATACGGTCCAGGGTGATTTCCACTTCGTGCAGGGTAAAGCCGAAATCGCTCACCTGCTGTTCCACCCGGCTACGAAAAATCGAACTTTCACCAGCCAGGTTGACCAACTCCTCGAGCAGCTCTGCGGGAATTCGTACCATCTCCTGCGGGCCCTGCTGCTGCCTGTGTGAAGACTCCTTCCCTATATCCTTGCGCATGAAAGGCAAGGCTTTTTTCACCAGCCTGCCTGCTGTTGCGGTCAGGGTTTCTGCAGCCGGCGTTTCCGGCAGGCCGGCCACCGGGCTGGTAACCTGCTCTTCCGGCTGTGCAACAAAGGAAGCCGGCTCTTCTGTCTTCAGTGGTTCTACAGCTGCAATGGCTGCAGATGGCAAGCTACGCTGCCAATTGCGGGCAGTTTCCAGCACGGCAGCCACGGATACCGGCGGCCGCTGATCTCGTACCGCCTCCAGCAACTCGTTGAGCTGACCATGGCCAAAATACAAAAATGCACCCAGCTCGTCGCTGTGCTCCATGCGGCCATCCATCAGATCTTCGCACAGGAGCTCCAGCTCGTGTGCCAGCTCGGCCACTTCAGTGATCTCGGCCAGGCGCGCACCACCCTTGAGGGTATGCAGATCACGCAACAGGCTTTCCACAGACTCGGGGTTGTTACGGGCAAACTGCCAATTCTGCAGGACAGCGTCCATCCGCCCAATGATTTCAAAAGCTTCATCAAGGAAGATGCCGACCAGCTCATCCTGCTCTACGGCAGCGGTGTCCACATCTGCAGTCGCATCCACCGGCTGATCCGGCAGCGCTGCAGCAAGGGCATCTTCCTGGACCCGAGGTGCGACAGTTCCGTCCCGGCGAAATGCCAGCAGCTGTCCGATCAGCACCTGCGGGCTGGATAAATCCTGTCCGTTGTGTAGCTGCTCCAGCAGTCCGGTCAGCTGGTCATGGCCTGCATGCAACAATTCGGCCAGTGGCTGACTGGTTTTGTAACTGCCATCAATCAGGTCTTCGTAAATCGACTCCAGTTCATGGGCAAGATCGCCTACCGAAGTGATATCGGCCATGCGCGCACCGCCTTTCAGGGTATGCAGATCACGCATCAGGATCGCCAGACTGTCAGTCTCGGCCGGACTTGCCAACCAGCGCTCAAGGCTCCGGTTGGCGCTGTCCATCAGCTCCAGCGCCTCATCCAGGAAAATCTCCAGCAATTCCGGCTCAAAGTCTGCGTAGGCAATCACAGTCGCTTTTTCGGCAGCGACTTCTTCACCTGTGGTTTCCACTTCCGGCTCTATGACCGGAATTGGCACCCTATCGCACTCAGGCTCTTGCGCAGCATCAGGGCCAACACTCGTGGCCAGCTGTTGCAGATCTGCGACAAGTTCTGACTGCGGCGTGACATCCAGCCCGGCAGCCACTTCATCCATCATGCTGATCAGCGCCTCATGCGCCTCGACAACACGGTCAATCTGCCCGTCACCCAGCTGCCGGCAGCCGGCATGCAGTTGCTGATACAAAACCGACAGCGCGTGCGCCAGGGCTTCGACCGGCTCCAGCCCGGTCATTTGCGCATCATTCTTGAGGGCGACCAGTTCGCTGTTCAACTCATGCAGTCGCACAGGTTCGGCAGGATGGTTGCGCCACAGTTGCAGAAGATCCTCCATGTTCAGCAACAGGCTCATGTCCTTAACCAAAAAGCGGGAAGTGAGCAAGGAAACCGGAGCGATACGGCTAGCCTGCTGCTCACAGGACAGCTGCTGTTCCAGCAGCTGCTCCACATCGCTGATCAGCTCATCGGTACCTGCCAGCGGCTGCAAGGGGGTACTGAACAACTGCTCCACACCCAGACTCAATAGCCTGGCACAACGTTCCAGTAGCCCGGCCTCCTGTTCGCCGATCTTGAGCAGGTGTGCACGGTATTCCTTGACCATCTGCTCACAGACGGTCGCCAGACCGGTCACCGGGTTGATCCCGGCCATATGGGCACTACCCTTCAGGGTGTGCATGGCACGCTGCAGTTCTTCACTGACCAAGCGCGGCAATTCCGTCCGGCATTCCTCCACAAACGCCAGCAGCACCTGCAAATGCCCTAACGCTTCGCCATGGAAGATTTCCAGCAGTACCGGATCAAGCTCGTCAGCATCGGCAGTTTCTGCCTGTTCCTCAAGTTCAGCAACGGCTTTGTCGGTCCGTTCAGCCTGTTCCTCGTCCCCGGCAAATGTCGGCAAAGCTTCCTTTTTGGCCAGGGCATGGGCAATAGCTGCCAGACGGTCAACATCATCACGCTGGCGCTGGCTCTGCCCGGCATATTCCTCGATCAGCTCGGGCAACAGATCCACTACATCGGTAATCACCTGCAGCAATGGTGCAGAAGTCTCGACCCCGCCTTCAATTACCCGGTTAAGCATGTTCTCGATGGCCCAGGCCAACTCGCCGACGATCAGTGCCCGCACCATGCGGCCGCTACCCTTGAGCGTATGGAAGGCACGGCGGACTTCTGTCAGCGCTTTGTCATCAGCCGGATTCTGCTGCCACTGCGGGAAAACCTCTACCAGGGTTTCCAGCACCTCGCCAGCTTCCTCGACAAAGACTTCCTGCAGCTCCTCATCCACCGGTTCCTCATCAGCCGGGGGCGGCAGCAGATGCTCAAGCATTTCCTTTGCCGGTGGGTTGATTGCGCTGGTTGCCGCCAGAATGGCCAACCCCCCTGCCTCACCATCATCAGCCTGACCTTCAGCCGCGGCAGTTGCCGCTTGCGGCAGCTCGACCTCGGGCAGCTCGAAGCTGTCAATGGACAGCTCTGCAACCTCTTTGGCAGCTGATTCGTCGAAACTGTCAAACAAAAGCGGAACAGCAGGAACGCCCGGCGCAACCTGTACAGTTTCCTGGATCAGATCGCTGCCACTATCGGCAATGACGTTGTCCCGCGACTCCTCCACCGGCTGAGGCAGAGGGGTATCCATCGCTTCCTGATCTCCCCAGCCAAGGTCATACAGCTCATTCGGCAGGTTTCTCTCATCGACAATCGGATAGCCCAGAGACGCCATACTCACTGCGGCGGCATCGAGTACCTGCTCGCTGTCGCCAGTCTGGTCTTCGTACATGCGCTCAAGGTGGTAATCGATACTGCTAATGGCATCAGCCAGTGCATCCAGGTCCTGCCAGTCCGGAACCAGCCGTGAAGCCAGCAACTGCTCGTCAATATAGCGTCTGACACTGCTCACCAGCCTGGCGGCACGGGGTAGCGGAATCATCGCCAGGCCGCCACGTACCTGGTTGAGCAGGTCTGAAACCGGCTCCAGATTCTGGTGCTGCCATTGCGAGGCAATGAACTCGATAATTCCGTCCTTGGTCTGCTCCAGGCCGATGCGCGCCTCGCGGATCACCATGCGATGGACCAGGGCAAGATCAGTCGGGGCCACCATCTCGGCAACGGCACTATCGACTTCATCGCTACCTGCCATGCCTACCAGGGTTGCTTCAAGGTAAAGCAGTGCTCCGGCAATATCCATCAGGGCGGCATCACTGGCCGGACTATTGCCGGTGGCCATCTCCTGCAACGCCTCGGCCTGTTCCAGTACCGTCTTGCGTTGCTGGGCAAACCCCAGCATGGCCAGGGTGTCGGCAATCTGTTTCAAAGGAGCACGTAGCTCTTCAAGCTCGCCCAATGCTTTATGATTGCCGCGTACAAACAGGTCCAGGCTATCCTTGACCCGAAGCAGCTCTTCACACAGAGCAGTTACCACCGAACGGATGGTACCTCGATCGACAGTACCTGCCTCCAGATTTTCTGGCGGCAATGCATCTGCCAGATGATAGGTCTGGTGCAAGAGTTGCAGACGTTCCGAATTGGGCTGGGCCTTGGCCACATAAAACAGGATGTTTTTCAGCAGCTCCCGTGGGGGTGGCTGGTTCAGGCCGTCCACACCATCATGCACCAGCTTCCGCAGCCGGCCATCCAGCTGACGCAGCAATGAACGTACTGCCGTACTCAGTTCCAGACTGCAGTTGGCCAGGCCATCGACCAGACCTGATGCCGCCTGCCACAACGGCAGGACAGGTGTGCCGGCGCTGAGTTTTTCCAGTCCGGCAAATACCCTGGCCAGCTGGATCAGGCTTTGCTCGGTTTGCTGTCCGCGCGCCAGGCCAATCAGGGAAACCTGCATGGTCTGGCGGATTTTTCGCAAGAACACTGCAAACTGGAAGCTGTCCAGCCCGGCAAAACGTTCGGGAGCTGTCTCCGGCAATTCCGCCGGCATCACCGGGTTGAACAGGCCGGACTGGGACATGAAGCTGTCGCCACGAGCGGCCCGCAGATCGTTGAGCAGCGGCAACACGGCCATCGGCAGGTCCCGACGCGCGGTCTGGACACGCTCAAGGTAGCGGGGCAACTGCAAGATGGCCTGCATCAGCACGTCCAGCGCCTCATTGACGTTGGCCACTTTCTCGTCAAGCAGGGCTTGTGCAAGCAGCTCCATCTCTTCAGCCAGCAGGGCGGCGCCGAAAAACTGCACCATCTGCAAAATGCCGTTGACCTGATGAAGATAAGCCAGGCAGTAGCTCAGCCCGGTGCTGTTCCCGGGCTGTTCCACAAATGTTTCCAGCGACTGGCGTGCCTGCTTCAGGGTTTCGGCAATCTCGCCCCTGACCCACTCCAGCGCTACGTAATCGTGACGATCACCCACGGCTAATCCACCCATAGTGCTCATTATCCTTTCCGGACCAGAGCCTGCTTCCGCAACTGGTCATGGCCACACCTGCCAGCGATCTGCGGTCAGCAGTCTGTTCACCAGTAACAAAAGAGGTCGCTGCACAATGCCGTTCATGTTTCCGATAGCATGCTTTGCCTGTCCAGCGGACACTCTTACAGTCTGCACGGCCGCCAACAACCATCTGGCTGCTGTCAGACGTTCTGGTCTGGCAAGGTGAAACCGGAAACGGATTCACGCATTTCATTAGCCAGGCGAGCCAGATGCCCGATACTCTGGGCGGTTGCCATGGTGCCCGAGGACGTTTGCGAGGTAATTTCCTGAATCACGTTCATCGTGCTGGAGATATGGCCTGCCGATGACGCCTGTTGGCGAGCGGAGTTGGAAATGCTCTGAATCAGGCTGGCCAGGTTTTGGGAAACACTTTCGATTTCTTCCAGTGAAACACCGGCATCCTGGGCCAGACCCGCTCCGCGCACCACCTCGGTAGTGGTTTGCTCCATCGAGATAACGGCTTCGTTGGTGTCGGTCTGAATGGTTTTTACCAGCGCTTCAATCTGTTTGGTTGCAGCCGAGGAGCGTTCGGCCAGTCGCTGTACTTCATCAGCTACAACTGCAAAGCCACGTCCGGCATCACCGGCCATGGACGCCTGGATGGCGGCGTTCAGGGCCAGAATATTGGTCTGGTCGGCAATGTCGTTGATCAGGCTGACGATATCGCCAATCTCCTGGGACGACTCACCCAGACGCTTGATCCGTTTGGAAGTGTCCTGAATCTGCTCGCGAATCTTGTCCATGCCGGCAATGGTGTTGTGCACCACCTGGCTGCCCTTGTTGGCGATGCCTACCGAGCGCTCGGCAACCGCAGCAGATTCCACGGCGTTGGTTGATACCTGGTCGATCGAGACCGCCATTTCATTGATGGCAGCAGATGCTCCGGCAATTTCCTGGGCCTGATGCTCGGATGCTTCGGCCAGGCGCATGGCAGTGGACTGGGTGTCCTGCGCCGCAGTCGATACCTGGACCGCCGAGGTATTGATGGTACCGACCAGATCACGCAGCTGGTCAATGGTGAAGTTGATGGAGTCGGCAATGGCGCCGGTGAAGTCTTCGGTAACCGTTGCCTCTGCAGTCAGGTCACCATCGGCCAGGTCACCGATTTCATCCAGCAAACGTAAAATGGCAGCCTGGTTGCGATCGTTTTTCGCGGCAGTTTCCTGCAGGCGAAGGCGGGTTTCACGGATATTGACCAGACCAATCAGGATGATGGTAGTCAGGACCAGTGCACCCAGCAGATAACCGGCAACGATGTTGAGCACACGGCTGGCAGCGATCTCCTCGAAGCGCTGCGCCAGGCGCGAAGTATTCGCCAACAGGCTCTGGGATACGCTGGAAGTGCCATCGGCAGCCTCACGCACACTGAACAATTCAGGCGAAGCATCGAGAATCTGGTCAACCGACTCCGCAACCACGGCAAACAGCTCACTGATCTCGTCCAGGCGCTCGACCGCTTCATCGTCAGTCACCGGAGTGATCTGCATGGCCTGGTCGCCTTCACGCATGCCTTTCAGTACCCGGCCGAACAGGCTGGCATCACGGCTGAACATGTCTGCGGCCAGTACCGCATTCTCATCACCTGAGAGCACCCGGGTTACCGAAGTATTGACCCGTTCGGCCAGTAGCGACTGACGCTGGGCAATTGCCACCTGGTCCGATGGCGCGTTCGCCCGCAACAGGATATCAACCACTTCTTCGTATTCGAGCTGCAGCTGCGGAATGGTGTCGGCCAGGGTGGAAGCCAGCTCGTGCAGGGCAGCAACGGTTTCCTGGCTATCCAGGATCACGCCGCTATGTCGGCGCAGCTGCTGCCAGTCGTGTGCCACCGCCTCGACTTCCGCTGCCATCTGCGCCGGCGCTGCAGGCAGGCCGGTATCGGCATTACCATGCTGGATATGGTTCCAGCGGTTATCGAATTCGCTGCGTGCCTCACGTAGCGAGCGGAAGCCTTCCTCGCTGTCGGCGGCCGCTTCAGAAACGTTTTTGGCGATCCGCTGTGACAGAACCCTCAGCTCACCGGCATGGGCAAGATATTCCTTGTCATTGGTGGCCTGTGTGCTCAGATACAGGAAGTTGACCAGCAGCAGAATCGCCGAAACAAACAAGATGACAAACAAGATGGTTCTTGTAACACCACCGCGCGTGCCTGTAAGCAGGCTATTGTTGAGTTTTTTCATTTATTGGCCCCACCCGGCCCTGTCTTTCCAGTTTTCTGATCGTACGGGCCGACAACTGCGGCCCTTCCTACTTTCCATGTCCGCCTGTCAGCTCAGGCCACCACATCCAGAAACCCTTGGTCTTCAGCCAACACATGCGGGCTGAAGACCACCCAGTCACGCTCACCATGAAATGTTCCGTGCACATAAGGCCTGACGCTATCCGGGATTTCACCTACGGCTTCATCAAAGCTGTCAACTTCGAAATGTTGCATGCCCAGGACCTCGTCTACCACCAAACCGGCAAACAGGCTCTGATACTCCAGCACCATGACACGGCGCGTCTTGCGACTGTCTTGCGGCTCCAGTTCCAGGAAGGCCCCCAGGTCCATTACCGGCAGCAAGCGGCCACGCACATTGGCCACCCCCATGACCCAGCTTTTGACGCCGGGCAACAGGGTGAAGCGCGGCTCGGGCAACACCTCGGCCACCTCGCCCATGGGTGCAATGTAATATTGCCGGCCCAGACGAAAGCCGATGCCACTCCAGTATTCCCGGTTTTTCTGCTGCGCCGGCAGAGCCACGGCACGATCGCGATAACGCCGATCGAACTCAAGCAGCTGCTGCAAGGGACTCTTGACCATCGGCCGGCCCTTAATCCAGCACGTCGGTCAGAGCACGCAGCAGCACGGCTTCCTCGACCGGCTTGGTCAGGTAGCCGCGCGCACCCTGGCGCTTGCCCCAGACCTTGTCGGTCTCCTGGTCCTTGGTGGTAACAATGATGACCGGGATATGACTGGTTGCCGGATCCTTGGTCAGCTGCCTGGTGGCCTGAAAGCCGTTCAGCCCGGGCATGACAATATCCATCAGGATGGCATCCGGCAGCTCTTTTCTGGCCAGTGCCACACCATCCGCACCATTGTCTGCCTTGTACACCTGATAACCATTTTTCTCCAGCATGGTTGCCAGCTTGTATACCTCGGTTGGCGAGTCATCAATAATCAGGACACTAGCCATGATTTTCCTCTTTTATTATTCGGTTCCGGCTGCTCAGCCGCTACTCAAGGTATCAATCAGGCTTCATCGACAGGCTCGAAGCCCGGCACGTGCACCTTGATCGCCCCGATCAACTCATCTTTGCTGAATGGTTTGGTCAGATACTGGTCCGAACCAACGATACGCCCCTTGGCCTTGTCGAACAGGCCATCCCTGGACGACAGCATGATGACTGGCGTACCCCTGAATTCGCTATTGTTCTTGATCAGTGCGCAAGTTTGATAACCATCCAGGCGCGGCATCATGATGTCGACAAAAATCACGTCGGGACGGGTATCGGTAATTTTCGCCAGTGCATCAAAGCCGTCAATTGCCGTGATCACTTCGCAACCGACCTTCTTAAGCAGTGTTTCTGCTGTACGACGAATTGTCTTGGAGTCGTCGATCACCATCACTTTCAAGCTGTCTGAATTCTGTCCCATGTTTGCCCTGTTCAATAGTTGTTAGGTCGCAATAGCCCTGGTCCGGTACAACAGCCTTGTTGCCGGCGATAATCCGAATCATGCGCAAAAAACACACAATACAGCCAAACAAACTTTTTAGCATAATATCTGGTAGTAATCTATAAACCCTCTGTCTTACCAAAGGCTTTACGATTCACCCGGCATGGGCTGGTGCACGAGGCGCCAGCAACGCATAATGCCGGATATTTTTTGGAGAGCAACCATATGAGCATTCGTCTTGGCATTGTCATGGATCCCATTTCCGATATTGCATATCTGAAGGACACTTCACTGGCCATGCTGTGGGCCGCACAGGATCGTGGCTGGCAGCTGTACTACATGGAAATGCAGGACCTGTACCAGATTCGTGGCCAGGCCAGAACCCGCATCCGCAGCCTGCAGGTACACCGCAACGAGCAGCACTGGTACGACCTTGGCGAAGAGCAGGATCTGCCGCTGGGCGATCTGGACGTCATCCTGATGCGCAAGGACCCGCCCTTCGACAATGAATTCCTCTATGCCACCCATTTGCTGGAAATGGCCGAAAACGCCGGCAGCCTGATCGTCAACAAGCCGCAGAGCCTGCGTGACTGCAACGAGAAGCTGTTTGCCACGTTGTTTCCCGAGCTGACGCCGACCACCCTGGTCAGCCGCCGTGCCGACCTGATCCGCGAGTTTGCAGAAGAACATGACGACATCATTCTCAAGCCGCTGGATGGCATGGGCGGCTCGTCCATCTACCGCCACCGCAAGGGCGACCCGAACCTGTCGGTGATCCTGGAAACCCTGACCGGTCACGGTAGCGAGCAGATCATGGTACAAACCTATCAGCCGGCCATCAGCGAAGGCGACAAGCGCATCCTGATGGTTGATGGCGAGCCGGTACCCTACAGCCTGGCCCGTATCCCGGCCAGCGGCGAAACCCGCGGCAACCTGGCTGCCGGTGGCCGCGGTGTGGCACAACCGCTAAGCGACAGCGACCGCCGCATTGCCGAACGGGTTGGCCCCGAACTGCGCAAGCGCGGTCTGCTGTTCGTCGGCCTTGATGTTATTGGCGACAAACTGACCGAAATCAACGTCACCAGCCCGACCTGCGTGCGTGAAATCGATGCTGCCTATGACACCAACATCGCCGGCCAGCTGATGCAGGCAATTGAGGACAAGCTGCAACAGCGCAACAAGTCCTGAGTCGACACGCGGGGCGGCACACCGCCCCGCGTGACAGACGGCAACGATAGTTTTTCGATCACTACCGGTACAGACTCCGGCCACACTTCCAGCCACAGATGCCATGAACGACAGTTTGCCTCCCTCGCTGCAGCCTGCCATCCGACCCGGTGACCGCCTCGGTTTCACCCTGCTGGTGGCCGCCCTGCTGCACGTGGCGGTCATTCTTGGCGTAAGCTTTACCGTGGAAGAGCTGCCGTCGCAAAGCCGCGGCCTGGAAGTCACCCTGGCCAGCTTTGCCAGTGACAAGGCGCCGGACAAGGCCGAGTACATTGCCCAGGCCGACCAGCAGGGCAGCGGCACCCTGGAACAGGAGGCGCTACCCCGTACCGACCAGCAGGCCGCCATCCAGAACGAGCAGCTGCAAGAAGTCAGCGTGGAAAGCGCCGCCCAGCCGTACACGCCACCGGAAACACCGCAACAGGTGCTCACTACAGAGCAACCAAGCCCGCAGAAGGTCAAAAAGAAAGTGGTCGCACAGCCAGTCCGAGAGACTCCGCGCAAGGTTCCACAGCTCGACCGTGACCAGTTGGCGGCCGAGATAGCCAGCCTGGAAGCGGAGTTTGCCCGCGAGCGCCAGCAATTCGCCAAGCGTCCACGCGTCAGCTATCAGCACAGTGCCAGCACCCGCCGCGATGTCAGCGCCTGGTACCGGGACGACTGGCGCAAGAAAGTCGAGCGCATCGGCAACCTCAACTATCCGGAAGAGGCTCGCCGCAACGGCATCTATGGTAGCCTGCGACTACTGGTGGTAATTCGCAGCGACGGCAATATCGACAGGATGTCGGTGCTGGAATCCTCCGGCCAGAAGGTTCTCGACCAGGCGGCACTGAAAATCGTGCGTCTGTCCGCTCCCTTTGCCCCATTCAGCGGCGAGCTGGCTGCCCGTTACGATCAGGTCGAAATCATCCGCACCTGGCGTTTCGAACGTGGTGACCGCCTGTCCAGCCAGTAATCCGGGTATTTCAGCATAAGGAATCCGTTTCATGACCGAATTCAATTCTCTGGCCGATCACTTCCTGATCGCCATGCCGGCCTTGCAGGATCCATTCTTCGGCCAGTCGCTGGTCTATCTGTTCGAGCACAATTCTGAAGGCGCCATGGGACTGGTGGTCAACCAGCCTACCGAACTCAGTCTGGCTGACGTGCTGAACCAGCTGCAGCCGGAACAGGAACCGCCTGCCCATACTGCTGACATCAGCATTCACAGCGGTGGTCCGGTGCAGACCGAGCGCGGCTTTGTCATGCATCCACCCGGCACCAGCTACCAGAGCACTGTCGATCTGGGCGCCCTGAGCATCACCAACTCGCAGGACATCCTTGCCGCCATTGCCGACGGCAAAGGCCCCGAACAGTTTTTGATCGCCCTGGGCTATGCCGGCTGGGGTGCCGGCCAGCTGGAAGATGAACTGAAAGGCAACACCTGGCTCAGCTGTCCGGCCAGCCATGCCATCATCTTTGATACCCCGGTCGAGGAGCGCCGTGCTGCAGCTGCTGCCAGCCTTGGCATCCAGCTGTCCCAGCTGAGTCATCTGGCCGGTCACTCATGAGCGCACCGGAACAACAGCTGCTGCTAGGCTTCGATTTCGGTACCCGCCAGATCGGCGTAGCGGTCGGTCAGACGCTGACGCGCCAGGCCAGACCGCTGTGCAACCTCAAGGCTCGTGACGGCATCCCGCAGTGGGAGCAGATCGAGGCCCTGCTGGCCGAATGGCAACCGCAGGCGCTGGTGGTCGGTTTGCCACTGAACATGGACGGCAGCCCCAGCGACATGAGCCTGCGTGCGAAAAAATTCGCCAACCGCCTGCATGGCCGCTACGGCCTGCCGGTACACACCCATGACGAACGCCTGACCACCTTTGAAGCCAAGGGCGAGCGTATGCGCCAGGGCGACTTTTCCCGCAACTTCCGTGATGACCCGGTCGACGCCCTGGCAGCCAGTTTGTTGCTGCAGGGCTGGCTCGAAGCCCAGGCCTGATCTGGCCATCAGTCAGGCCTGGACGATCCGCCAGCCCGGCGCCGGCCAGCAGCACCGGCAACACTGCAGCAAATCAATTATCTGGCGCCATTTTCTGCTAATCTAGCGATAGATCATAAGAAGTTTTCTGCCTGTCGTTACAAGGAGAGTCTCATGTTGCCGCAACCCGCATCCCTGATTGAAGAAATGGCCGCTGGCCTCAACCGTCATCTGGCCGAGCAAGGTATCGAAGATCCACGCTTTGTCGGCATTCATACCGGTGGCGTCTGGGTCGCCAATGCCCTGCTGCAAGCCATGGATCAGGCCGATGAACCACTGGGCATCCTCAACGTGTCCTTCTATCGTGACGACTTCAGCCGCAAGGGCTTGCACCCGCAGGTACGCCCCTCACAGCTGCCGTTCGATATCGAGAACCAGCACCTGGTGCTGATCGATGACGTACTGATGAGCGGTCGCACCATCCGCGCCGCCCTCAACGAGCTGTTCGACTACGGCCGTCCGGCCAGCGTGACTCTTGTCTGCCTGCTGGAAATCAACGCCCGCGAGCTGCCGATCCGGCCGGATATTGTTGGCCAGATCCTTTCCCTGCCACAAAATCAGCGGGTAAAATTGACTGGCCCGGAACCGCTGGCTATCGAGCTGCGCGACCTGGATCAGGAATAAAGGAAACACTGAATTTCTGTGGAGCGGCAATGGCCGCTCCTTTCACCTCTGGCACCTGCACCAAGCTGACACGAGTACCTGCTGATGACTCCCGCCTGCCCCCTGCAACTGAACGATCACGGCCGCCTGCGACATTTCCTGTCACTGGACGGCCTGCCCCGCGAGCTGCTGACCGAGATCCTTGATACCGCCGATTCCTTTCTCGAAGTCGGCGCCCGTGCCGTAAAGAAGGTTCCGCTGATGCGCGGCATGACGGTATGCAACGTGTTCTTCGAGAATTCCACCCGTACCCGTACCACCTTCGAACTGGCGGCCAAGCGGCTGTCGGCGGACGTAATCACCCTGAACGTGTCAACCTCCTCGACCAGCAAGGGCGAGACCCTGACCGATACCTTGCGCACCCTGGAAGCCATGGCCGCCGACATGTTCGTCATGCGCCACGCCGACTCCGGCGCCGCCCATTTTGTCGCCGAGCACGTCAGCCCCAATGTCGCCATCATCAACGGCGGTGACGGTCGTCACGCGCACCCGACCCAGGGCATGCTCGACATGCTGACCATTCGCCGGCACAAAGGCGATTTCAGCCAGCTTAAAGTGGCCATCGTCGGCGACATTCTGCACTCACGGGTGGCACGTTCCAACATGATCGCGCTGAAAACCCTGGGCTGCCCGGACATCCGCGTGATCGCACCCAAAACCCTGCTACCGGTTGGTCTGGAGCAATACGGCGTCAACGTTTATCACAATATCGAGCAGGGCCTGAAGGATGTCGATGTAGTCATCATGCTGCGCCTGCAACGCGAGCGCATGCGCTCGGGCCTGCTACCCAGCGAAAGCGAGTTCTATCGACTGTTCGGCCTCAGCGAGCAGCGCCTTGCACTAGCCCATCCCGAGGCCATCGTCATGCACCCGGGCCCGATCAACCGCGGGGTTGAAATCGAATCCAGTGTCGCCGACAGCCCGCGCGCGATGATTCTCAACCAGGTCACCTACGGCATTGCCGTACGCATGGCGGTCCTGTCCATGGCCATGAGCGGCCAGAACGAACAGCGTCACATCGATGCGGAAAAAGCCGCACAACAACAGGAGGCCCGCTAATGCGCATTCAAGTCAGTGGAGCCCGCCTGCTCGATCCAGCCAGCGGCATGGACCAGGTTTGTGACATCTTCATCGAGGGCGGCAAAGTCGCTGCACTGGGTGAAAAACCTTCCGACTTTTTAGTGGAACAGTGGATCAATGCCCGCGGCCTGATTGCTTCACCAGGTCTGGTCGACATCAATGTCTCCCTGCGCGAGCCGGGCTATGGCCGCAAAGGCAACATCGCCAGCGAAACCCTTGCCGCTGCCGGCGGTGGTGTCACCAGCCTGTGCTGCACACCTTTCACCAAACCGGTGCTGGACACCCCGGCAGTGGCCGAACTGATCCTCGATCAGGCCCGCGACCATGGCTCCACCCGTGTGTATCCACTGGGTGCCTTCACTCAGGGGCTGGCCGGCGACAACCTGGCCGAACTGGTCACATTGCGTGATGCCGGTTGTGTGGCCTTTACCAACGGTCTGGTACCTTTCTCCAACAACCGCTTGCTGCGCCACGCACTGGAATACGCCTCGACCTTCGACCTGACCGTGATTTTCCAGCCGCAGGACCGTGATCTGTCCGAAGGCGGCATTGCCCACGAAAGTGCCGCAACCAGCTTCCGTGGTCTGAGCGGTATTCCGGAAACTGCCGAAACCGTCGCCCTCGCCCGTGATCTGCTACTGGTCGAGCAAAGTGGCGTACGCGCCCACTTCAGCCAGATCACCACCGCCCGTGGTGCAGAGCTGATTGCCCAGGCGCAGGAGCGCGGTCTGAACGTAACCGCCGACGTGGCCATGTACCAGCTGATCCTGACCGATGAAGCACTGCTGGACTTCTCCAGCCTGTATCACGTCCAGCCGCCACTGCGCTCGCTGGCCGACCGTGAAGGCCTGCGTGAGGCGGTACGCAGCGGCGTCATCAGCGCCATTGCCAGTCATCACCAGCCCCATGAGGCGGACGCCAAGCAGGACCCCTTTGCTGCCACCGAACCCGGCATCAGCAGCACCGAGCTGCTGCTGCCGCTGGCCATGAGTCTGGTGCAGGAAGGCGTACTGGATTTGCCTACCGCCATCGAGCGCCTGACCAGTGGTCCGGCTCGGGCCATGGGCCTGAATGCAGGCAGCCTCAGCGTAGGTGCACAGGCCGACCTGGTACTGTTTGATCCTGATGGCCAGACCATAGGTGGCGAAAACTGGCTGTCTGCCGGCAGCAATTGTCCGTTCATCGGCCACTGCCTGCCCGGCCGGGTACGCTACACCATGCTCAACGGCCGCATCAGCTTCAAGCAGGACTAGCATGAGCGCAACCTGTCCGCACCTGCTGCACCAGAGATGTCTGGTGCGGCACCGCCAACACAACGGCTGATACGGCATGCCGTCGCCTGCTCCCCTGGCCTTTTTTGTCACCGGCACCGATACCGATGCCGGCAAGACCACCATTGCCGCCGGCCTGCTGGCTGCAGCCCGGCAACAGGGACTGAGCACCCTGGCCTGCAAGCCTGTTGCATCAGGCTCACAGATGACAGCCGACGGATTACGCAACTCAGACGCCCTGCAGCTGGACAGCCAGTGCAGCATTCGCCTGCCCTATGCCAGCATCAATCCGTATGCCTTCGAGCCGGCTATTGCGCCGCATCTGGCTGCCGCTGCCACCGGTGTCAGTCTTGACTGCAATTCACTACAAAATGATGTAATGCAAGTGCTCGAACAGAAAGCCGGGCTGTGCCTTGTCGAGGGCGCTGGTGGCTGGCGGGTACCGCTCAATGCCAACGAAATCCTGGCCGATCTGGCCGTGGCCCTGCAATTACCAGTGATTCTGGTGGTCGGCATGAAGCTGGGCTGCATCAACCATGCCCTGCTCAGCGCCGAAGCCATTCTGGCGGACGGCCTGCCGCTGGCCGGCTGGGTCGCCAACCATATTGATCCGGAAATGAGCTGCCAGGCAGACAATCTGCAAACGCTGCAGCAATGGATGCCGGCCCCTTGCCTGGCACAGGTACCCCATCTGGACAACCCGCTGACAGCCGCCCTGATTCCCCATCTGCAGCCGGCGCTGGAGCGACTACAAACACAGGCCACTACAGCAAAAAGACTGCCCGGCAACTGACAAAGCACGGCAGTGGCCGGTCGCCATCGGCTGCATGCTTGTACCAAAAGGAGACACTCATGCTGCACCATATCGTCATCGTTGGCGGCGGAGCCGGTGGCCTGGAACTGGCAACCCGTCTCGGCCGCACCCTGGGCAAGCGCAAACAGGCGCATATCACCCTGGTAGACTGCAATCTGACCCACGTCTGGAAGCCCCTGCTACACGAGGTGGCCGCCGGCTCGCTGAACACCACCGACAACGAGCTGAACTACCTGGCCCAGGCCAAGTGGAACAACTTCGACTTTCAGCTGGGCCGTCTGACCAGCCTTGACCGCGAGAACAAAACCATCCAGCTGGCAGCTACTCTGGATGACAAGGGAGTGCAGCTGGTACCGGCCCGCAGCCTGGCCTACGACACCCTGGTACTGGCCATTGGCAGCCTGACCAATGATTTTGGCACCCCTGGTGCCAGTGAGCACTGCATTTTCCTCGACTGCCTGCAGAGCGCGCAGCACTTCCATCAGCGTCTGCTCGGCGAGTACCTCAGTGCCCACGCCCGGGACGGCAACAACGAACAAGTCAGTGTGGCCATTGTGGGAGCCGGCGCCACCGGCGTGGAGCTGGCCGCCGAATTGCGCAACGCCGCCAAAATGCTGTCTGACTACGGGCTGGATCACATACGTCCGGAGAACATGCACATCAGCATCCTCGAGGCCGGACCCCGCATCCTGCCGGCGCTGTCAGAAAAGCTGGCAACCATCGTGCATCAGGAACTGCTCAAGCTCGGCGTAAAGGTGCGGCTGGGAGCCAGGGTCAAGGAAGTGACAGCCGAAGGCTTCGTCACAGCCGAGGGCGAGCTGATTCCGGCCAGCCTCAGGGTCTGGGCCGCAGGTGTCCGCGCCCCGGCGTTCCTGCGCGAACTGGACGGCCTGGAAACCAACCGCATCAACCAGCTGGTGGTAGATAGCACCCTGCAAACCAGTCTGGATCCGGATATCTTTGCCATCGGCGACTGTGCCGCCTGCCCGCTGGAGCCGGGCAGCAGCCACAACGTGCCGCCCCGTGCCCAAAGCGCCCACCAGCAGGCCAGCCTGCTGGTCAAAAGCCTGAGGTTGCGACTGCAGAACCGGCCACTACCCCATTACCGCTACCGTGACTATGGTTCGCTGGTATCCCTATCCAGCTATACCGCTGTCGGCAACCTGATGGGCGGCTTCATGCACAGCGTCAACCTGGAAGGCTGGCTGGCACGCATGTTCTACATTTCTCTGTATCGCATGCACCAGATGGTCCTGTACGGCCGTTTCCGCACCCTGCTGCTGATGCTGGGTGACCGTATCGGCAAGCGCACTCATCCGAAGATGAAGCTGCACTGATCAGTGCCGCGGTATTGCCCGAGGTGACTGCAGCCCAAAAGCGGGCCGCAGTCGCCCTTGTCGGACGGCTAGTGTGAAGTGCCTTCGGCAAAATTGATCTTGTTGTAGACGTTGTACTTGCCCGACGGCAGGTTCATCGGGATGCGCTTGACCTCTTCCAGCGTCTCGGCGTTATACACGATCAGCGCGCCTTCCTTGTCCCAGACACTGAGAATCAGATGGCTGCCATCACGGTTGAACTCGACGTGGGCGGCATTCTTGCCCGGCATCGGACGCAGGGTATGGGCCACTTCCAGTGTCTGCTTGTCGATCAGGTGTACCGCCTCGTTGTTGGGGCCGAAGAACACGTCGGTCCAGGCATATTTGGAATTCTCATGACTGCGCATGAAGAAGCCCGGACCCTCGGTGGGAATCTCCTTGATCAGCTCCCAGTTGGACATGTCCAGTACCGAGATCAGCCCCTGGCTGATGTTCGGGGTGGCAAACACCCACTGGTCACCACGCTGCCAGTAGATGCCCGAGCCCAGGTGCGGCATACCCGGCAACGGAATGTCAGTCAGGCTCTTGCCGGTTTCCATGTCCACCACCTGGCCACCCTTGGCCCGGCGCGAAGTGGCCAGCAGGTAGCGGTAGTCAGGCGTGAAGGAGAAATCATCGAGAAAGTCGTCGGCGATGATACGGCGCGGGGTGAAATCGGGGTTGTCCAGATAGGGAAACTCCCAGACCTCGCGGCTGTCTTTCAGCGCCACCACAAAGCTGTCGCGTGGTGGTGCGGTATATACGGCGCTGACCCGCGACTCGATGCCGTCTTCACTGATCACCGGAATTTCCTTGACGAAGGACAGATCATGGGCATCCAGCACCACCAGGGTGCCGGGCAGATAGTTGCCGACCATCACCCATTTGCCGTCATTGCTCACCGCCAGGTTACGGGTGTTCAGGCCGACTCGCACCTCACCAACCATGGTCAGGTTGTGGATATCGTACTTGCTGACCCAGCCGTCGCGGGAAGCGAAGTAGACAAAGCGTCCGTCCGGCGAGAACTTGGGGCCGCCATGCAGTGCGAAATGGCTCTGGAAACGGTCCACCGGCTCGAATTCGTCACCATCCAGAATGGTCACATGATGGTTGCCGGCCTCGACCACCACAAAGAGGTTGAGCGGGTCGGATTTGTGTTGCGGGGTATCCGGCAGCTGGTCCTGATCGACAAACAGCTTGCGGGTGGCTTTGGTGTCTTCCACTGTCCAGGTCGGCGGCACATCAGCCGGGGTGTACAGGTACTCGACCAGCTGTTCGACCTTGTCGCTACCGCCAAGCAGGCTTTCATAGCCGATCATCTGGCTGGCCGGCCGGCCATTGGCAACCACATCAATCGCCTGCGCCTTCTTCAGGCGGCCAAGGCTTTCCGGCAGCAATGCCGGCCCCAGTCCGCCGATCCGCTGTTCGCCATGACAGAGCGCACAGTGCTCCTGATACATGGCGTCGGCCTCTTCATCCATTGCCTGCGCGGCACCAATAGTGAGTGCCAGCAGCGTGGCAGCAAAGCCGGGCAACAGCATCTTTCTGGACATAAAAATCTCTCCAAACAGGTTTGCGCCAACAATAAGGAATTGCGCCGACCAATGCCTTGACATGGATTGGCTAAAGCGTGATTTCAATCATCACTGACTGCTGTTAACGTCTGAACACAAGCCCCTGTGCCAAAGGACTCCGCCATGACCAGACTCTGCCGCGATCAGCAGCTTCGCCTGCTTGCCAGCCAGACTTTCGATCTGCTGGTAGTTGGTGGTGGCGCCACAGGTGCCGGCATTGCGCTGGATGCTGCCAGCCGCGGCCTGTCGGTGGCGCTGGTCGAGCGCGGTGACTTTGCCAGCGGCACCTCCAGCCGTTCCAGCAAGCTGATCCATGGTGGCGTACGCTATCTTGAGGCTGCCATTACAAAGCTGGCCCCGGCCCAGTGGCGGCTGGTGCGTGAGGCCCTGCGCGAACGGGCCACCCTGCTCGCCATTGCGCCCCATCTGGTCTATCCGCTGCGCACGCTGGTGCCGGCGCGCAGCTGGTATCAGCTGCTCAGGCACCGTATCGGGCTCTGGCTGTATGACCGTGCCGCCGGACAGGCACTGATCGCTCCCAGCACGCTGCTATCACGCCAGCAGATGCTGGCTTCTTTCCCGCAACTGGATGGCAGCGCTCTGAAAGGCGGCATCGCTTACCATGATGCCGGCTTCGACGATGCCCGCATGGCCATCAGCCTGTTGCTGACCGCCGTGCAGCAGGGTGCGGTGATTGCCAACTATCTTGAAATCGAAAGCTTTGCCGAGGCCAACGGCCGTCTGTGTGCTGCACATGCAATCAACCGGCTGGATGACAGCAAGCATCTGATCCGGGCCAAGATCATGATCAACGCCACCGGCCCCGGCAGTGATCATCTGCGCCGCCTGGAAGATCCTGATTGCAAACCGCGACTGACCCTCAGCCGCGGTAGCCATCTGGTACTGGACAGGACTCTGGCACCCACCAGCGATGCCCTGTTGATTCCCTCCACCAGTGATGGACGGGTGTTGTTCGTCCTGCCCTGGCAGGAGCATTGCCTGGTCGGCACCACCGATGTACCGGCAAAGATGCAGGACAGATTGCAACCTGCCGAAGATGAAGAGCGTTACCTGCTGCAACACCTGCGGCAGTGGTTTGCCGTGGACATTGATGAAAGCAGCACTCTGGCCCGCTGGGCCGGTCTTCGGCCGCTGGTTGCAGCATCCGGCTCAGATACTGCCGCCATCGTACGCGAACACCTGATTGAAACCGGCAGCAAGGGATTGATCAGCGTGCTGGGCGGCAAGTGGACCACCTACCGGAAAATGGCCGAGGAAGCGGTGGATCAGGCCATTGCTAGCACCGGACTGGAACCCTCGGGCCCCTGCGTGACATCCACGTTGAGACTGCTGGGTGCAGACGGCTTCACTCCGGAACTGGCCGGACAGCTGGCCACCGAATACGGACTGGAAGAAGATATTTCCCGGCATCTGGCACAGGCCTATGGTGGACTGGCAAAAGAGCTGTTGGAACAGGCAGGGCCGCAGGGACGTCAGCGCCTGCTGGACGGGCACCCCTATATCAGGGCGGAGATTGACTGGGCACGCGAACGCGAGATGGCAATGACTGCCGAGGACATTTTGCAGCGACGCCTGCGGATCGGCATGCTGGACGGGAAGGCAGCTGATCGGCTGGCCAGCATGCTTGATTAATACAAGGAGCAGAAACAACTGTAGCCCGCAAGCGGGCTACAGTTGAGATGCTAAAAACAGCAGCTATTACTGTTTCTTGGCTACGATGTCGGCGTCCGCATCGATACCCAGGCTATAGCCCAGGGATACATGGTGGAAGCGGCCGGCCGCGTTGTCATCGTGAATGGCAAAACCGAAGTTGTAGGTGTTGCCGCTCTTCAGCGCCACGTCACCTTCACCACCAGTCAGTTTGCGGGTGAATACCACGCTCCAGTTGCCGTCTTCCAGCTTGCCTTCGGCACCAACCAGTGCCTGGCCACCTTCCATGACACGCTTGTCGGCAACATAGCCGTCATAGGCCTTGTTCTCGCCGCTGCGCCACTGGTTCAGGTCGTAGTAAACGCCATCGGCCAGGGAGCCGTCCTTGACGTACTTGGTCTTGCTGTCATCGCCATCAGGCATGGTGCGGGCATCACCGTGGCAGCTGCCCCAGCAACCGCCCTGGGCTGCCAACTCAACCTTGCCGCCTTCTTCCAGCATGTAGGCCAGCTTGACCGGGTTATCCGCGTCCATCTTCGGCGCGCCGGAGGCATCTGGCTGTTTCCAGGTGAAGCGCAGGTACAGGTTTTCGCCGTCGTGGGCAGCCTGGACTTTAGCGTTGATGAAAGCAGCCTTGCCAGGAATCGGGGTTGGCTCGATCTTGCCGCCGCTGGCAATCAGCTGGCCCATGTCGCCAATTTCTTCAGAGTGACAACCCATGCAGGTTTCGCCACGCTTGAGTACGCGGGCGCCACCATGGGACGGGCCGCGCATGATCCACTCCACCGGTGACACACCGGGATACAGCAGATCCACATTGGTTGCCTCAACCTTGCTCCAGTCGGCCGGAGCGGCAGCCATTGCGGTCCCTGTGGCAAGAGCAAATACAGCACTGGCAACGCCAGTCATCATCATTTTTTTCATCATTGCTTACTCTCCAGTGGATTGGAAAACTGTGTTAGTCCCAATCTTCGTCTGTCATGTCTTCAGGCAGATGGTGAGCGATGCCCTTATGACAGTCAATACAGGTCATGTTGTCTTCTATCGCCATTTCATGTTGCACGCTGGCACGCTTTTTCTGCTTTTCGATATCCATGCTGTCAAAGCTGTGGCAGTTGCGACATTCGCGGGAGTCGGAATTTTTCATCCGCTTCCACTCGCTTCGGGCGAGCTTCAGGCGTTTGGCCTCGAACTTCTCGCGGGTATCGATGGTACCAACCATCTTGCCCCAGAGTTCGCGGGAAGCCTGGATTTTACGAACCATCTTGTAGCCCCACTCCTTGGGTACGTGGCAGTCAGGGCAAGTAGCCCGCACACCGGTACGGTTGGAGTAGTGGATGGTTTCCTGGTATTCAGGGTAGACATTGTCGCGCATCTCGTGACACGAGAGGCAAAATTGTTCGGTGTTGGTCGCTTCCAGGGCCGTGTTGAAGCCGCCCCAGAAAATGATGCCGCTTACAAATCCGATCAACAGCAAGCTGGCAAGGGAATAATGGACACTTGGACGACGCAGGGTAGCAATCAGACCGGAAAGGCCCTTGGCTCCTGTGTTACTGCTGTCTTTATCTGCCATTGGCTTTTTCCTTCTGAGTTCCCCCCACCGTTGCCGGCGGGGGGAAGTTTGGTCACTTGTTCAACCAGACTTAGTACACGTCGTTCATTGTGTTGAAGACGTTGAACTTACCAGTCGGAGTGATGACCTCTGGGCTGGTGATCACGGACTTGACCTTCAGCGTCTTGTCGTCGTAGACAACAATCGCGGACTGGTCAGCCTTGCCGCCCCACAGGGAAATCCAGACTTCGTCACCCTTCTGGTTGTACTCAGGCTGTACAGCGCGGCGGATGGCGTCGCCCTGTGGCAGACCGGAGTCTTTACCAACGTTCAGAACACGAGGTGCCTTGGTCAGGTCGTTCATGTCAAAGACGTAAACGGACTCGGCGATCTCACGCTCAGGGTTCATCGGGGCATCAGCCCAGAAGTTGGTGGACTTCGGGTGAGTCTTCACGAACAGGTTACCAGCGCCTGGCATTGGCAGTTCCTGAACAACCTTCCAGTTGTGCTCCTTGTACTTCTTGAACTTCTTGTCGTCGTTCGGGGTAGAAATCAGGGATACAACATCGTCACCCAGGTGACCGGTTGCCCATACTGGACCGAACTCCGGGTGTACAAAGTTGGCACCACGACCCGGGTGAGGGATCTTGGCAGTGTCAACGATGGCAGCCAGCTTACCGGTCTTGGTGTCAACTGCAGCTACCTGGTTGGATGCGTTGGCGGCAACCAGGAAGTAACGGTGGGACATGTCCCAACCACCGTCGTGCAGGAACTTGGACGATGCAATGGTGGTGGTCTTCAGGTTGTCGAGGTCAGTGTAGTCAACCAGCAGGATCTGACCGGTTTCCTTGACGCTCACTACCCACTCAGGCTTCTCCGGGTTGGCTACGATGGAAGCAACACGTGGCTCTGGGTGGTAGTCACCATCGATGGTCTGGCCACGGGTGGAGACAACCTTGATCGGCTCCAGGGTCAGGCCATCTACGATGCCGTACTGTGGTGGCCAGTAGGTACCACCGATCAGGTACTTGTCTTCGTAGCCCTTGTACTTGGATACGTCAACCGAGCGCATGTCGGAACCGAAACGAACGGTAGCAACAGTCATCGGCTCTTCAGGCCACAGGTCGATGATGGTGGTCAGACCGTCACGGCCGGTGGTGTAGACGTAGCGACCGGAAGCGGACATACGGGAAATGTGTACCGCGTAACCACTTTCCAGGATCTTCCAGATCTTGTGGGTATCACCGTCAACCAGAGCCAGCTTGCCCGCGTCACGCAGGGTGATGGCAAAGACGTTGGCCAGGTTGATCTTGTTCATCTGCTTGGTCGGACGATCTTCAACAGGAACGATCAGGTTCCAGCTGTCTTTCATGTCCTGCAGGGAGAACTCGGGTGGTACTGGTGGCTCGTGCTGTACGTAACGGGCCATCATGTTGATTTCTTCAGGGGTCAGGATGTCGTCATAGTTGACCATCCCGCCTTCGGTACCGTAAGCGATGATGTTTTCCAGACGCTTGGTACCCAGGCGCAGGGTACCGCCCTCTACTTTGGTGCCATCTTCCAGGGTCTGGGTGAAGTGTGGCTCAAGGTTCTTACCGGTTGCGCCCTTACGCAGAACACCGTGACAACCTGCACAGCGCTCAAAATAAATCAGCTTGGCGGCTTCTTTTTCCGCATCGGTCATTGCTGGCGCTTCGTTGGCGCTGGCATGTGATACGGCGAGGCCCAGCAGCGAGAAAGCAGCTACAAAGCCGGCTTTGGTGAACTTACCTGCTATAGTCATACGATCTTTCCTTGGAAGCAGCTTGGCTTCTTCAGAGTACTTGGAGGGGTGATTAGTTGGCATCTCGGATAGGCTCTTCTAGCAAATCTCTAGTTATTTCCCTTAATGCTGGCTTAATACTATCCAGAGGCGGGGCTAGCATACATGACTTTAATCAAGATCTCTTCGTTGTGCCTATATCTTTTTCCATGCCGCGATCCTATGCAAACCCTGCATGTATGGGGCTCGCACTGGTTAGATCGCTTTTGCATAAGGATGGAACCAACCGCTTTCCATCCAAGCCAAGCATAGTCAGAACCGACAGGTGAATGACTTGATCTATCTCATACTAACGCCTCATATTGGCTTCATTCGACATTTTTTACCGCAAGATGCAGCATGCCACGGAAGCCCTTGGCCGATGTCAGCGGTATTCTGAAACCGCCATCCACCCGCTCCGCCAGGGTTCCGGTAGCCTCGCTCCACTTTTCTTCCGAACTCAGATAGCGCAGAACAAATCCGTCCGCAGTACGACCCAGACGCAGCGTCAGGGTATCGCGATACAGATAGTCGCCTTCCACGTGTCCGCCCCACAGCTTGCCGTCAATGTTGTAGCCGGTGGAAGAAACCGCCAGCTCGACCGCGAATACCAGGGTGCGTCCCAGGGTGATCTTCTTGCTATCGAGAAAAGCCGAAAACAGTACTGGCGAGCGCGGGCCGCCTAGCCCTTCACTGCCCGGCTTCAGCAATTCGTCATAGCTGCGCAGGACCGCACTGAAGGTTTCCCGCCGTCGCTCGCTCAGCCGGAAGCTGAAAGCACCGCGAGGCACCACCGTAGCCTCGAAATAATAGGAAGCCCTGATACCTTTGCCGGCATCCTTGGCCTTTTGCACCGATGGCGGCAAGGGCAGTGCTGCCACCTCGAGCCGACCATCGGCACGCACATCACCGAACAGGAAGCGCACCAGATTCTGGTAACCCTCTTCGGAATTGACCACCCCATGGTGGCCGCTATGACTGCGGTAGGCGAACGCCCGTGGCGCCCCCTGCACCACGGCGTTCTCGATCTTGACCAGACCGTCGCTCATTTCTCCCGCCAGGCGTTTCGATAGCCCGGCGGCAGCGCCATAATCCTGGTTGTTGGTGCCGACAAAACAGAAAAGACGTTGCGGATCGAACTTGCCATTCAGCGAGTCGACCCGTGCAGAGCCACGCGGCAAGCCCAGGTATTCGGCCATCTTCTTGCGGTTGAAGTTGTTGATATCCCAGAGCCCGAGAAAGCCCGGCACATTGATGCCGGCAACTTCGATGCCGTTGTGCGGGGTTGCATAGGTGAACACCTTGTCGACCAGCGCCCGGTCTGCGTCTGAGCTGATCGAGTCATTTTGCAAGAAGGTGCGCACAATCAGGCCGCCCATGGAGTGAGCCACCAGATGCACCCGGAACTGCTCGCGCATGGCTGCATCAGCACCACAAACCTGTTCGCGGACAGCATATATAAGGTCTTTCAGACCGGCAGCAGCTTCGGTTATCGACAGGCGCGCACCACTTCCACCGTCGCCGGCGTCATTGTCGTAGTAGCGATAAATGATGATGCTTCTGGCCGACAACTGTCCGTCCTGCTCCACGCCATCGGAAAAGCAGTCCCGGTAATCGTAATCCTTCATCAGCCTGATTAACGGTGATTCAAAAATATGCCGCTGGACCTTCTTGTCCCAGGACTGGCGGATCCGGGTCGAACCCAGGTTGAAGCCCATGTAGGGCGAGGCATTGGCGTTGGCAATTTCCCCTTCGGTCATTGCGTAGCCACGAACGTAAATGATGGGATAAAAGGGTGCAGTTAGTGTCGACATGGCACTTCTCCCTCGCAAGCAATCCGGCTGCGTGCCGGGCGGGCTGGCAAGCTCGTCCGCACGCTCCACCTAGACAAGCATGACATAACCCGGGCGCCGCCATAGTGACGTGGCTCACACGGAATACCTGCACAAGCCGAGGCCGGCTGACAGGGAGCAGAAACAAAGCAGGGAGCGCAAGGCTCCCTGTTGTGTCATTTGACTGTTGGTCCGTGCGGCTAACTACAGCTCTACCGTACCGATCAGCTCTGGCTGTTTCAGGCCGATTTCCTCATCGGTCAGATAACAGCCCGGATCTTCGGCCCACATGTCACCCTGGGCCCAGGCCCTGGTACGGGTGTTGCCGTTACAGATCGCCAGCCACTGGCACTGGCCACAGCGGCCCTTGACCGGACGCGGATGCTGACGCAGCTCGACCAGCAGCGGATCGGGCTGGTTCAGCCAGATATCGGCAAAGCGGCTTTTGCGTACGTTACCCACGGTGTGCTGCCACCAGTAGGTATCCGGGTGGACATCACCCAGGTTGTCGATGTTGGCAATGCCGGCACCAGATGCGTTACCGCCCCAGGCGCGCAGCATGCGTTCCATCTGCTCGGCATGCTCCGGCATTTTTTCCTTGATCCATTGCAGCAACAGAATGCCGTCGGCATCGTTGTTGCCGCTGACAAAGTCGGTTTCCACGCCACGCTGCACATCTTCCCAGGCACGCTCGAAAATCTGCGTCATTGCCGAGCGGGTCATGCTGCGGTGCGCATCCACCGACTGGTTGCGCTTGCCGCGACCGCTGTAGTTGAGGTGCGACAGATAGTATTTCTGCACGTCATACTCGCGCATCAGGTCCAGCAGTGCCGGCAGTTGCGGGTAGTTGTACTGGGTCAATGTGGTACGCAGTCCGACCTTGAGGTCTTTCTCACGACACAGGCGCACACCGTTCATGGCGGCATCAAAGCCGCCCTTCATGCGGCGGAATTCGTCATGGATGTCCGGCAGGCCGTCGATACTGATACCGACATAGTCGAAGTCGCAATCGGCGATCTCGTCAATGTTGCTGTCGTTGATCAGGGTGCCGTTGCTGGACAGCGCCACATAGAAACCATAATCGCGGGCATATTTGGCCAGCTGGAAAATATCAGGGCGCATCAGCGGCTCGCCGCCACTGAGTACCAGCACCTTTACACCTGCCTCGTGCAGCTGATCGATCACGTCCAGCGCCTCGGCGGTATCCAGCTCGCCCTTGAAGTCGATATCGGCCGAGGTGGAATAACAGTGCTTGCAGGTCAGGTTGCAACGGCGCAGGGTGTTCCAGATCACTACCGGCGCGCGAGTGCTGCCCGGCTTGGCTGCCCGGGGCTCCGGGGCCTGGCCGGCAATGGCGCGCAAATAGTTGCTGATCCTCATCATGGCGACTACTCCTTTGGCTTGCTGTGAATGCGCAAGCCGGTCTTTTTCAGAATTTTGCTACTGACCAGCATGGTATCAGCACGGCAATGCTCGCCCAAATGACGGCGAATAAGCTCGCGCTCATGCTCGATCTCTTCCGCACTGAGGCCGTGCACCATGGCAAACAGGTTGTAACGCCAGCCTTCGCGGCGCGGCCGGCGATAGCAGTGGCTGACAAAATGGAAGTTGCCCACTTCCTGGCCAAGGCGGTCGATATGAGCATCATCCACGTCCCAGACGGTCATGCCATTGTGGCGGTAACCCAGACGGTAATGATTGGGAACCGCGGCAATGCGGCGGATGGCACCACAGTCCTGCAAACGCTGTAACAGGGCCAGGGTTTCTTCCACCGGCAATTCCATGCGCTCGGCCAGCCAGGCCCAGGGATCTTCCACCAGCGGCATGCCGGCCTCGGTGAAGGACATCAAGCGCTGCGCCAGCTCCAGGTCAGAGGGGGAAATGCAGTCCGACATGGTAGGTCTTCTCCTTGGGCAGGTTGAGCACGCTCAGGCCGGTGAGCCGTTCGATTTCTTCGATGGTATCCAGAATGCCCTGCGGGGTGGCAGTGGCCAGCACGAACCACATGTTGTATTCGTGCTCACGCTTATAGTTGTGGGCCACGGCAGGAATCTGGTTGAGCATCTCGGTGACTTCGTCAAAGCGCTCTTCAGGCACCCGCATGGCGGCCAGAGTAAAGGCACCGCCCAGCTGTTCAATGTCATACATGGGCCCGAAGCGGGTCAGGGTGCCATCATCCAGCAGCTCCTGCAGGCGCTGCCGGATGCGCTCTTCCGGTGCTTCCAGCTCGCTGGCCAGCTCCTGCCAGGGATGACGTACCAGTGGCAGGCCATGCTGCAAGCGGTTGAGCAGGCGGCGATCAAATTCATCCAGTTCAGTCATTGCGTACCTCGGGCATGGAATAACGGGCACCGCGCTGCTTGAAAGCCCGGGTGCTGAACAGCAGGTGATGGGGCCGGTCGCTCAGGCCATGGGTGGCCAGCAGCTGGCGGATATGTTCCTCGACCGCTTCGCGGCAACGGCCGTGCACCATGCAAAACAGGTTGTAGGGCCAGTTGGGACGGCGCGGACGCTGATAGCACAGGTTCACGCCGGGAGAGGCGGCCAGCTTCTCGCCGGTCTGGTCGACCAGCTCATCGGGAATATCCAGTACCAGCATGCAGTTGGCATCAATGCCCAGCGCCCGGTGCTTGACCACCACGCCGAAACGGCGGAACAGGCCTTCCTCTTGCCAGTCAGCAACCTGCGCCAGCGCCTGTTCCGTGCTGCAGCCGGCCTGTTGCGCCAGCTCCGCATAGGGCTCAGGCACCAGTGGCAGACCCTGTTCCAGCAGACGCCAGAGTTTTTCGCGCTGCACTTCGCTCAGCCCGTTACTCATTGCGGCACCTCCGAATCCTCGAACATGGGGAAACCCAGGTCGATACGATAGGGTTTGACCATTGGCAGATCCAGCGGCTCAAGACCGGTGTGCTGATGGATATCCAGCAGCACCGCATCCAGATGGCTGCGGCTCGGGCCGGTCAGCACGAACCAGAGATTGTAGTCGTGCTCGCGCTCGTAGTTGTGATTCACTTCCGGCAGGCTGTTGATATAGGCGGCCACCTGCTCGATATCAGCAGGAGGCACGGCCAGGGCCACCAGTGAACTGGAGCCGGCCTTGCTGTGTTCCATGACCGGGCCCACCCGTGACAGGGCACCCATGTCAGCCAGTTTCTGCAGGCGTTGCAGGACATCCTGCTCGCTGCAACCCAGCTCGTCAGCCATGGCCTGATAGGGCCGGGCACAAACAGGCACGCCATGCTGGAAGCGATCCAGCAGGCGTTGCATCAATAAATCCATAGTCTTTATAGCCCGATACGATGGGCCCGATTCGAGAAGAAGATGCCGCTGGGGCTATCCGCTTCAAGGGTTTGAACATGCTCCAGGGTGGCAGTATCCCAGATCTGCACCTGGTTGCGGTCACGCACCGAAATCCAGATCTGCTCGCCACGTGGAGAGAACTCCATGTGCAGCACGCCGGGACCCGGCTCGATGGTCTTGATCACCTTGGCGGTTTCGCTGTCGATCACCTGCACGTACTGGTTGTCCGGCACGGCAAAGTTGACCCAGATCTGGCGGGCATCGGGACGCGCCATGACAAAGACCGGCTGGCCAACCATCTCGATACGGTCTTTCTGCTGCCAGGTTTTCTGGTCGATCACCAGTACCTCATGACGGCCTACTGCAGGTACGAAGATTTTTTCGTCGGCTACCGTCCAGCCTTCCAGGTGCGGCATCTTGTAGACCGGCAGCGGTTGCTCGCCCTTGCCATAGCCGTCCAGCACCCGCTTGACGCCCTTTTCCGGATGCCAGAGGTCAAGCATGGCCAGGCCATCTTCGCCAAACAGGCCTGCCACGTAGTAACGGCCTTCCGGTGTCAGCATGGAGTCGTAGGGCTGCTTGCCAATGTTTTCGAGTTTGGTGATCTGCGGAGCACTGGCCGTCTTGTCGCTGAAGTCGATGATCCAGATCTCGCCGGTATCGAACAGGCTGACCATGAACTTCTGCCCGGGCGCATCGGTCATGCCGACCACACGGGAGTTCTTGCTGCCATCGGCCAGCGCGGTGGCCGGGATGTCGGCGACCAGCTCCAGGGTGTCAGCGGTGAATACCTTGACGCCGCCGGGCTCATAGTTGCCCACGGCGATCAGGCGGCCATCTTCACTGATGGCGCCACCAATGCTGTTGCCGCCCTGGATGATACGCTTGTCGATGCGCTGTTTGAGCATGTCGACCTTGGTCAGGCCGCCATCACGGCCAAAGACATAAGCGTAGCGCGCATCACGGGAAAACACCACAGAGGCGTGCGACAGGTCGCCCAGGCCTTCTACCCGGGCCAGAATTTCATTATTGCTGTGCTCGACGATCAGCACATTGCCGTCGGCACGTTCGATGATCACACCCAGATCACCGGTACCGCGCAAAGCGGACTCCTGCACGCCGGTCAGGCTACAGGCAGTGAGTGACAACGCCAGCAGCGGTGTCAGAAAAAGTTTTTTCATGGAGAAACTCCCTGCAACAACTGGTCAATCAGCCATTCTGCTTCATTTTCAGTGAGCAAGGCACTCCATGGCGGCATTGCCGTACCGTGGCGACCGTGAATGATGGTGGCTACCAGGCTTTCCTTCGGCTTGCCGGCCAGATCGTCTGGCATCAGGGCCGGTCCCAGCCCTCCTTTCATGCGCAGGCCGTGGCAGGAACCGCAGTCCTGGATGAGAAGGTGTTTCAGTTCCGCCTGCCGGTTTGCATCCGGCACGCCGGCCTGGGCCAGCAGCGGCACAAAAAAAGACGCCATGAGAACAAGGCGCCGTATTTGGCGTTTATTGAACGTGCTCATGGCGTCTCCTTTACAAGCAACTATTACTGCAGGGACAGTACCCACTCGGCCAGAATGGTTGCTTCTTCTTCGGTTACTGCGTTAGGTGGCATGGGGATAGGACCGTAGACACCGGAGCTGCCGTTCTTGATGTGGTCGGCAACAGTTGCAACCGCGCCTTCTTCACCGGCGTGCTTGGCAGCAACTTCTTTGTAGGCAGGGCCTACCAGCTTGTTGTCAACGCTGTGGCAAGCCAGGCAAGCCTTGCTCTTCAGCAGGCTTTCGGCGTCAGCGGCGCTGGCGTTCTGGAAAGCGAACAGGGCAGCAACAGAGAACAATGGGATCAATACTTTTTTCATTTTAGTGCATCCTCAAGGCATTAAGGGAGCAGGCATTTTGCCTGCTCATTCAGTCTACGTCAGTAAACGCCGTGCTGTGTATTGTTTACGTTGAATTTACCAGTTGGGGTAATCAGGCGCTTGTCCTTGATCACCTTTTTCAGCTTTAGGGTCTTGTCATCGACAACCACGATGGCAGACACCTCATCCTGCTGACTCCAGACGGAGAACCAGACTTCGTCACCAGCCTTGTTGTACTCAGGCTGCAGTACACGCTTGACGCCGCCGTCGATATTAGCCCATTCCGCAATCGGAAGCACCTTATAGCCGGCTTCCAGATTGTTGATGTCGAATACCGCAGCAGACTGGCTGACCGCTTCAACCGGGTTAAAGGTGGTGTCCAGATAGAGGTTGGTCGAGTTGGGGTGGGTCTTGATGAACAGCGAACCACCACCCTGGCCCTTCAGGGTCTGGACCACTTTCCATGCCTGCTCCGGATGACCTTCAGGGTCGGTACCGATCAGGCTGATGGTGTCATCACCCAGGTGGCTGGTAGCCCAGACCGGACCAAACTCCGGGTGCACGAAGTTGGTACCACGACCCGGGTGCGGGGTACGACCCACATCCACGATTCCGGCCAGCTTGCGCTCCTTGGAGTCCACCACCACGATCTGGTTGGATTCGTTGGCGGCACTCATGAAGTAGCGCTGCGTGCTGTCCCAGCCACCGTCATGCAAGAACAGGCTGGTGGCGATAGTGGTGATGGTCAGGTTATCCAGATCTTCGTAGTTGACCAGCATGATACGGCCGGTTTCCTTGACGTTGACAATGAATTCCGGATGCTCGCCAGAGGCGAGAATGGCAGCCACACGTGGCTCCGGGTGATATTCCTGGGTATCAGCGGTCATGCCGCGAGTGGAGACGATCTGCAGCGGCTCCAGGGTTTCACCATCCATGATGGTGAACTGTGGCGGCCAGTAGGCACCGGCAATCGCATACTTGTCTTCGTAGCCCTTGTATTTGGAAGTCTCTACCGAGCGTGCCTCGATACCGATCTTGATGGTGGCGACCACGTCCGGGCTCTTCATCCACAGGTCCACCATGTCCACCTTGGCATCACGGCCAATCACCATCAGATAGCGGCCGGACGCGGAGATGCGGGAGATATGTACTGCGTAACCGGTTTCGATCAGCTTGACGATTTTCTTGGTGTTGCCGTCAATCAGGGCTATCTTGCCATCGTCACGCAGCGTGACAGAGAACAGGTTGGACAGGTCCAGCTTGTTCAGCTGTTTCTTCGGACGCTTCTCGGGCGGAACGATAACCTTCCAGGAGTCCTTCATCTCGGCCATGCCCCACTCCGGCGGAGTTGGCGGGGTGTGCTGGATGTAGTTGGCCATCAGGGTGATCTGCTCGGGACTCAGCTCGCCAGAAGTACCCCAGTTGGGCATGCCGGCAGGAGAACCGTAGGTGATCAGCGCTTCCAGATACTGCTGACCGCGGGCCTGAGTGATGTCCGGGGTCAGCGGCTTGCCGGTGGCACCCTTGCGCAGTACACCGTGACAACCGGCACAGCGCTGGAAGTAGATCTCCCGCGCCTGCTGGAATTCCGCATCAGTCAGGTCAGGAGCGCCTGTGGTGCGGACAATGGTGGCATCCTTCAGGACCTCCGGCGTGGCCGCACCCATGTAGGCCGCCTCCGGATCATTGACCTTGGTATCTGCTACCGCTGTGGCAATCGACAGGCTGAGCAGCGATAATGCAGCAGCGGCCCCGGTCACCAGCTTGTTGGTCACATAGTTCATGTGAGTATTTCCTCGATTTTTATCTTGTATTATTAAATTCCGCTCCGAAAAAAGCCGGAGCAGTGCGTGCAAGCGCACCGATCCTATACCAAACCGCTATCTAACCGGGCCTTCAGGCCGCTACACCATTCGTCATATCTTGATACAGATCAATTCACTAGCAAGCTCAGCTTGAGCCGTTACAAGGCGCTCGGTAAGCTGGGCAATAACCAAGTAAACAGGTAGGATATTCAATATGCAGCCAGCGGATCAGAACGGGCACGATCAGCCCTTTTACCAACAGATTGCCAACGAAGAAGAGCTTTTCATGCAGGCCTGGAAACACGGCCTGCCTGCGCTGATCAAGGGTCCGACCGGCTGCGGCAAGAAACGTTACGTACAGTACATGGCGCACAAACTCAACCTGCCTCTGAACACACTGGCCTGTCATGACGACCTCAGCGCCACCGACCTGGTCGGTCGCCACCTGATCGGTGCCGAGGGCACCTGGTGGCAGGATGGCCCCCTAACCCGCGCGGTACGTGAAGGCGGTATCTGCTATCTGGACGAGGTGGTCGAGGCCCGCCAGGACACCACTGTGGTACTGCACCCGCTGGCTGACGACCGTCGCGAGCTGTTCATCGAGCGTACCGGTGAAACCCTCGAAGCGCCGGACAACTTCATGCTGGTGGTGTCCTACAACCCCGGTTACCAGAACCTGCTCAAGGGCATGAAGCCCAGTACCCGCCAGCGCTTTGTCGCCATGCGTTTCGACTATCCGCAGCCTGAACAGGAAGTGCAGATCGTCGCCACCGAAGCCGGTATCGACGAGCGCCTGGCCGGTCAGCTGGTGCGCCTGGGCAACGCCATCCGTCGTCTTGAAAACCACGATCTGGAAGAGGTCGCCTCGACCCGTCTGCTGATCTTCGCCGCCCGCCTGATCAAGGCCGGCGTACCGGTACGCCAGGCCTGTCTGGCCTGCCTGGCCGAGCCGCTGTCTGACGACCTGCAAACCGTTCGCGCACTGATGGATGTAGTCGATGTCCACTTCAGCGAAGACTAATCCGCCCGCCGGCAGCCAGGGACGCCTCACCGGCGACCTGGCCATGTGGATCTTCATCCTCGCCGAACTGACCGCATTTACCCTGTTCATTCTGGGCTTCAGCTTTACCCAGTGGCTCAAGCCGGAGATGTTTGCCGATGGCCGGGCGCAGCTGGACAGCTCAACCGGCTGGGCGATGACCGCCGGCCTGCTGACCTCGGGTTTCATCGCCGCCCTGGCGGTGGAACGGGTACGCAAGAATCACACCCGCCAGGCGGCGTTGTTGCTACTGGCGGCCATCGCCAGCGGCATGGTGTATGTGGTGCTGAAGGTACAGGAGTACGCCCATCTGGCCAGTGTCGGCTTCGACCTGGAGTACAACACCTTCTTCACCCTGTACTGGATCACCACCGCCTTCCACTTCCTGCACGTGCTGCTGGGACTGGTGGTACTGGGAATCCTCTGCGTGCTCTGCCTGCGTGGCCGCTTTGGTGCACATAACCATACCGGGGTCGAGTCCGGTGTACTCTACTGGCACATGATCGACCTGGTCTGGGTAATCATCTTTCCACTGGTCTATCTGTTGGGGTAAGCGGGCATGAATGACATCAAACACGAAATTGCCCTGCTTGGCTGCTGGATTGCCCTGATGCTGGCCACCACGGCTACCGTTTACTGGGGCACCCACTCCACCAGCCTGACCCTGCAGGTTGTCGGCATCATGCTGATTGCCATCTTCAAGTCCGGCGTCATCATCGACGGCTTCATGGAGCTGTGGAGCGCCGGCAGCAAATGGCGGCTGATCATGTATGGCTGGCCGGTCCTGATGGCCGTGGTAGTGGGCGCAACCCTGCTCACCAAGTAGGCAAATCACCACCGACCGCCCGGCCCGCTGGACTTGGCGTGAAAGCATCAGCATCATGACCTGCTTTCCCGTCATATCCGTGGCTACTCCATGCTTGTTTCCGCTGCTGTCGCCGGCTTCGTTACCGGCGCCGGCCTGATCATCGCCATTGGCGCACAAAATGCCTTTGTCCTGCGGCAGGGACTGCAACGCAGTCATGTCGGCCTGGTAGTCACGGTTTGCGCCCTCAGTGATGCCCTGCTGATTCTGCTGGGAGTTGCCGGCATCGGCGTTCTGATCCAGCAATGGCCGGCGCTGCTGCAGGCGTTACGCTTCGGTGGTGCGGCCTTTCTGGCCTGGTATGGTCTGCTGGCAGCACGGCGGGCGTGGCGCGGAACCAACAGTCTGACAGCGGTACAGACTGCCACAGCCAGCAAATGGC
>CAZKTB010000001.1:42433-44611 GCA_964555485.1 uncultured Thiopseudomonas sp.
TGGCGCGGAACCAACAGTCTGACAGCGGTACAGACTGCCACAGCCAGCAAATGGCATGTGCTACTGGCCTGCCTGGCCTTCACCTGGCTCAACCCGCATGTTTATCTGGACACCATGGTGCTGATCGGCAGCCTGTCGACCCGCTATCCGGGTACGGCGCAGTGGGCTTTCGGTCTGGGCGCCTGTGCCGCCAGCGTGGTCTGGTTTTCTGCGCTGGGCTTCGGCGCACGCTTGCTGCAGCCGGTCTTCAACCGGTCGAAAGCCTGGCAGGTACTGGATGGCTGCATCGCCGTCATCATGCTGGCTCTTTGTCTGCTGCTGCTCCTGAATCCGCTACGCTGACAGCCGTACAAAAGCCACAAGGGTCATTCCAGCAGCAGCGGCAACTGCTCGATCAGCGCATCTACCTGCAGCGGGGCACGAATAAAGCCGATTTGCCGGCCATCGGGTGCGATCAGCGCCAGATTGGCACCATGGTCAACGGTATAGCCCGGCTTGCTGCTATCGCCCGGAATGAAGGGAATGCCCAAGGCCTGGCTTAGCTGCTGGATGTCGGCCAGCTCGCCGGTCAGCCCCTGAAAAGAGGGGTCAAAGAAATCCAGATAGGCGCGCAGCTGTTCCTGCGTGTCCCGCTCCGGGTCGACGCTGACCATCCATACCTGCAAGCGGTCTTGAGTTGCCCGCGGCAATGATGAATACACCCTGCGCAGCTCGGCCAGTACGGTCGGGCAGATATCCGGGCAATAGGTATAGCCGAAAAAGACCATCTGCCAGCGGCCCGTCAAGGCGGTACTGGCGATGTCGGCACTGGTAGTGCTGAGCAGCGTCACAGCCGGCAGTTCGCGACCTTCCGATAGCACATGGATACCGGCCTCGCGCAAACCCGCATCCTGTGTGCTGGCACGCCACTGCCAACCCAGCACCACCACCAGTATCAACAGCAAAACCACAATGCCGGACAGAGCCCGCATCTGCAGTTTCCCCTGTTTTTCTGTATTGCTACCGCTCACTTGTTCTCCTTGCTTGCAAGGCACGACAAACCGGCCACAAAAGCCTGATGGATGAAGGCAGTCACATTAGCATAATCGGCAGCGCCCATTGTGCGACCAGCTGCCTGTGAATCCGCGGCAGGCTGCCGCACCCGGTCAAACAGGAGTACACTGGCCCATCTCTGTAACACCTGCCTGTGTCACAACATTCTGACACCACAAACGCCGCACAGACTTCAGTGCGGCCCGTCCGATTCGGAGATTTCTTGTACATGACAACTGGTTTTTCATCATGAGTTTTACCGCCGACCCGCGCCGGGGCTACATTCTTGGCCTGGCTGCCTATTGCACCTGGGGCATGTTCCCGCTGTATTTCAAGTCGCTGGAAGGCATTCCGGCGATCGAGGTGGTGGTGCACCGGGTTCTCTGGTCGGCGCTGTTCGGCGCCCTGTTGCTGATGATCTGGCGTCATCCGGGCTGGTTTCGCGAGCTCCTGGCCCACCCGAAACGCCTGCTGGCGCTGACCGCATCCGGCGCGCTGATTGCCATCAACTGGCTGACCTATGTCTGGGCGGTGCACAACGACTACATGGTGGAAGCCAGCCTGGGCTATTACATCAACCCGTTGGTCAACGTGGTACTGGCCATGATCTTCCTGCGTGAGCGTTTGCGCCGGCTACAGTGGATTGCCGTGGCGCTGGCCGCCACAGGTGTCGGCCTGCAGATCATCCAGCTGGGAGTGCTGCCCTGGGTGGCCCTGGTCCTGGCCCTGTCATTCGGTTTTTATGGCCTGATCCGCAAGCAGGCTCCGGTTGCCGCCCTGCCCGGCCTTGCCATCGAGACCTGGCTGCTGCTGCCGGTGGCGTTGCTCTGGCTGTTCCTGAACCCGCAGGCGGAAAGCAGCCAGCCGGCATTCTGGGGTACCGGCCAGATGCTGTGGCTGGCGGCGGCCGGCCCCATCACCCTGATCCCCCTGCTGTGCTTCAACGGGGCGGCCAAGCATCTGCCCTATGCCACCATCGCCTTCTTGCAGTACATCACGCCGACGGTATTGCTGCTTTTGGCCGTACTCTGGTTTGGCGAGCCCTTTGACAGCCGCTCCTGGATTTATTTCGGCTTCATCTGGGCGGCGCTGGCGGTCTACTCCTGGGATGCCTGGCGAATGCTGCGCAAGGCCGGGGCGGCCTGA
>CAZKTB010000002.1:0-17058 GCA_964555485.1 uncultured Thiopseudomonas sp.
GCATAGGTGGACGGACGGCCAATGCCCTGCTTTTCCAGCTCCCTGACCAGGCTGGCCTCGCTGTAGCGCGCAGGCGGCTTGGTGAAGTGCTGGGACGGATCCAGCTTTTGCAGGTTGAGCACTTCGCCTTCTTTCAGATCAGGCAACACCTCGTCCTCGGCGTTTTTGCCCTGTGGCGGCAGCACTTTGGTGTAACCGTCAAACTTGAGGATACGGCCACGGGCACGCAGCTCGAACTCGGCTGCGGTTACCGTCAGGCTGGTTGAGAGGTACTGTGCCGGCGGCATCTGACAGGCAACAAACTGGCGCCAGATCAGCTCGTACAGGCGCTCGGCATCACGCTCCATGCCCTTGAGCATGGTTGGACGCAGATTGACGTCCGACGGACGGATGGCCTCGTGCGCTTCCTGGGCACCTTCCTTGCTGCTATAGAAATTCGGTTTTTCCGGCAGGTACTTGTCGCCGTACTCGCTGCCGATGAACTCGCGCACCATGCTGATGGCATCATTCGACAGGTTGGTCGAGTCGGTACGCATATAGGTGATGTAGCCGGCCTCATACAGGCGCTGGGCCATCATCATGGTTTTCTTCACCCCGAAGCCAAGGCGGGTACTGGCCGCCTGCTGCAGGGTTGAGGTAATGAAAGGCGCATTGGGACGGCTCGAGGTCGGCCGGTCTTCACGCTTGCTGATCTGATAAGTGGCCGGCTTGAGTTTGGCCAGTGCGGCATCGCACTGCTCCTTGTTGGCCGGACGGAAGTTCTTGCCGTCCTCGCGCACCACTTCAAAGCGGGCACCCAGCTGTTTCTGGTTGATCAGGCCGGCATGCACCTGCCAGAACTCTTCAGGTACAAAGGCGCGGATCTCTTTCTCGCGCTCGACCACCAGCTTGACCGCTACCGACTGTACGCGCCCGGCAGACAGGCCACGGGCAATCTTCTTCCACAGCAGCGGCGAGACCATGAAGCCCACCACCCGGTCGAGAAAGCGGCGTGCCTGCTGGGCATTGACCTGGTCCATGCTCAGCTCGCCGGGCTCAGCAAAAGCGTTCTGGATGGCTTTTTTGGTGATCTCGTTGAACACCACGCGCTTGAAACGGCTGTCATCACCACCGATGGCCTCACGCAGGTGCCAGGCAATGGCCTCACCTTCACGGTCCAAGTCCGTTGCCAGATAGATTTCGTCAGCATCCTTGGCCAGGCGCTTGAGCTCGTCAACCACCTTTTCCTTGCCGGGCAGAATCTCGTAACGCGCTTTCCAGCCATTCTCGGGATCAACACCCATGCGGCCGACAAGCTGGCGGCGAGTTCTTTCCTGAGGGCTGATGGAATCGTCTTTCTTGCCGCGCTTGGCTGCCGCGCCGCCGCTGGTGGGCAGGTCACGAATGTGTCCAACACTGGACTTGACCACATACTGGTTGCCCAGAAATTTATTGATGGTCTTGGCCTTGGCCGGGGATTCCACAATAACCAGCGATTTACCCATAATTCAAACAGTCCTGGCTTGAAAGCAAAAAAATCCGTTCTTTGCAGGCAACATTCCCTGCAGGCTTCGGAGCAATGACAAAAAAGGCTATATATAGTGCAGACAGGGACCGGTCAAGCCCACCCTTGGCACTAGTTTGTGACAAAAATACCTTTACACCTTAAAGGACAGTCGGCGCACTTGTCCAATTCCCAGATCAGCAAGTCTTCATTTTGCAAGACCAAATCACAAGCAAAATCTGCTTTTAGACCAAAGATAAAAACAGGTCACAAAGCGTTCCATTGCCATCAAGTCGTAGATAAACTGACCTCAGGCCTGTGCCTGCCCAATCAATTACAAAAACAATCCGGGTATATCAAGTCCGCCGCACAGCTGTGCCGGCAATAGTACCGCCCGCTGCAGGAGACCCCTACATGTTCCGATTGATGACTGCCTGTCTGACAGCTGGCATGACCTTCAGCATTCACGCCGCAATTTCCGGTAGCGATCTGACACCCCTGGGTGCCGAACGCGCCGGCAGCAATGATGGCCTGATCCCCGCCTGGACCGGCGGCATCACCCGTCCGCCGGCAGGCTATAGTCCGGGCATGCACCATCCTGACCCCTATGCTGCCGACAAACCCAGGCTGATCATTGATGCTGGCAACCTGAACGAGCACCGCGCCAGCCTGCCGGACGGTCTGCAACAGATGCTGCTGACCCACCCCGGTTACAGCATCCGGGTATTCCCCACCCGTCGCTCCGCTTCGGCACCCCAGCGAATCTATGATGCCACAGCCAAGAACGCCAGTAGCGCCAAGCTGATTTCCCGCGGTAACGGCGTGGAAGGCGTCACTGCCGGCATCCCCTTCCCGCAGCCTGATTCCGGCCTGGAAGTGATCTGGAACCACATCATGCGTTATCGTGGTGACCAGGTGCGCACCTGGACCCAGCATGCAGCCGTACTGCCCGGCGGCAAATACAACCTGCTCAAGCGCGAGCGTGACATCCTGTTCCGCTATGGTCAGGCCGGCCTGACTGAAAAAGACCTGAACAACACCCTGCTCTATTACAAATACCGGGTAATCGCACCCTCTGCGCTGGCCGGCACTTCATTGCTGGTACAGGAAACCATTGACCAGATCCTGGCCATGCGCAAGGCCTGGCGCTATGACCGGGGCGAGCGCCGCGTACGCCGCCTGCCCAGTCTGGCCTATGACGCCCTGCAGCCGGATACCAGCGGCATGGCCACCGCCGACGTGGTTGATGCCTACAACGGTGCTCCCGACCGCTATGAATGGACCCTGGTCGGCAAGCAGCCGATGATCGTGCCCTACAACAGTTATCAGGTGCATCAGCAGGGCATTCCCTATGATGAAATTCTGCAGCCGGATTTTGTAAACCCGCAGCTGCTGCGCTACGAGCTGCACCGGGTATGGATTGTCGAAGCTGATCTGCGCAAGGGCTTTAACCACCCCTACTACAAGCGCCGCTTCTATATAGATGAAGACAGCTGGCAGATTCTGGCGGTTGACCTATACAACAAGAAAGGCGAGCTGGCCGGCCTGCAGGAAAGCCACTCGATCAACTATTACGAACTGCCGGCGTTTTTCAGCACGCTGGAAACCATCTACGACCTCAAGCGCAAACGCTACTTCGCTGACGGACTGGACAACAACGAAGCCATGTATGACTTCAGCGTAGAACTGCGTCCCGGCGATTTCACCCCCAGCGCCTTGCGCCGTCAGGGTAACTGATGCTTCAACAGCTTCCGGGCGCCCGCCGCGCCCGGAAGCTCAGGCACAGCGCAAATTGCCAACGGTACTGCTTTTGTCCAACAGCCGGTACAGATAGGCAAAGCCCTCCTCCCAGCAATGGTGACCGGAATCCACATTGATGTGGCCGACTCCTTGCAGAATCACCGCTTCACTGCCCCAGGCTGCAGCAAACTCCAGCGCCCGTTCCCGACTGGCAGCATGATCAGTGTCCGAGCCCACCAGCAGGCTTGGAAACGGCAGCTGCTGCAATGGCACCGGAGCAAAATTGACCAAAGGTTGCGGACAACCCTCACGCTCGACATCAGCCGGTGCCACCAGCAGCGCGGCACGCACTTTGGCCAGGTCATCTTCACCAGCACGACTCGCCCAATGCGCCAGGGTAATGCAGCCCAGGCTGTGGGCAATCAGCACCACGGGGCCCTGCAGTGCACGCACATCCTGCTCCAGCTGCGCCACCCACTGCTGCACAAGCGGCAACTGCCATTCCTGCTGCTCCACACGCCGCACGCCCGGTAAAGTCCGGTGCCAGTGTGACTGCCAGTGGTTTTCCGGCGAGCCATTCCAGCCCGGTACTATCAGATAGCTGACCTGTTCTGGTTGCATGTTGTTCTCCGCGTCCGCATAGGGTTATTCGACCAGATATGGGACGGGAGTATGACTGTCTTTTACAGCACAGAAAAAGAATATAAAACACTCACACAATAACTTAAAGGAATATGCATCTTGAAACTGCTTACAGCAGGCAATAAAAAACCGGAGCGCAGGGCTCCGGTTTTCTTGATACAGGCTGAGGCTGCAGTTACACCCGCTCAAACACGGTGGTAATGCCCTGTCCCAGACCGATACACATGGTGGCCACACCCAGGCTACCGTTGTTCTGCTTCATCACGTTCAGCAGGGTGCCGGAAATACGCGCACCGGAGCAGCCGAACGGGTGACCCAGAGCAATGGCACCGCCATGCAGGTTGACCTTCTCGTCCATCTTGTCGAGTAGCTTGAGGTCTTTCAGCACCGGCAGAGACTGCGCAGCAAAGGCTTCGTTCAGCTCGACAAAGTCGATGTCGTCCATGGTCAGGCCGGCACGCTTCAGCGCCTTCTGGGTGGAAGGCACGGGACCGTAGCCCATGATTGCAGGATCGACACCGGCAACCGCCATGGCGCGTACCACGGCCAGCGGCTCCAGACCCAAGTCCTTGGCGCGCTGGGCGGACATGACGATCATGCAGGAAGCGCCGTCGGTGATCTGTGAAGAGGTACCTGCAGTAACGGTACCGTTCTTCGGATCAAAGGCAGGACGCAGGGCGGCCAGGCCTTCAACGGTGGTTTCCGGGCGGATGGTCTCGTCATAGTCGAACATCTTGACGAAGCCGTTCTCGTCGTAGCCTTCCATCGGGATGATCTCGTCCTTGAACTTGCCCTCGACGGTGGCCTTGTGGGCCAGACGGTGCGAGCGCTCGCCAAAGGCGTCCTGTGCTTCACGGGTGATGCCATGCATCTTGCCCAGCATTTCGGCGGTCAGGCCCATCATGCCGGACGCCTTGGCGGCGTACAGGGACTGCTGCGGGTTGGGGTCAACACCGTGCATCATGCCGACGTGGCCCATGTGCTCCACGCCACCAACGACAAACACATCACCGTTGTTGGTCTGGATCGCCTGCACGGCAGTGTGCAGCGCGCTCATGGAAGAACCACACAGACGGCTGATGGTCTGGCCGGCACTGGTGTGCGGGATGCGGGTCAGCAGCGAGGCCATGCGGGCAATGTTCCAGCCCTGCTCCAGGGTCTGGTTGACGCAGCCCCAGATGACGTCTTCAACTTCAGCCGGGTTGATCGCATCATTGCGTGCCAGCAGGCTGTCGATCAGGTGTGCCGACATGTTCTCGGCACGGGTGTTGCGGTGCATGCCGCCCCTTGAACGACCCATTGGGGTACGGCCAAAGTCAACGATGACGGCGTCTCTTGGATTCAAGCTCATTATTGTAGTCTCCTGTTAGCCGAAGAAAGATTGGCCGTTTTTCGCCATCTCACGCAGTTTCTCTGTGGGCTGGTACATGGCGCCCTGGTCCGCATACTTGTCGGCCAGTGCGACAAACTCGGCCACGCCGATGCTGTCGATGTAACGCAGCGCGCCACCACGGAACGGAGGGAAACCGATACCGTAGATCAGGCCCATGTCGGCCTCGGCTGCAGTTTCGACGATGCCGTCTTCCAGGCAGCGTACAGTTTCCAGGCACAGCGGGATCATCATGTAGTTGATGATGTCTTCGTCGGTCAGCTCGCGCTTGTCATAAACGATTGGCGCCAGCAGTTCGGTGATGCTCTCGTCAACCACCTTCTTCTGCTTGCCCTTTCTATCCAGCTCGTAAGCGTAGAAGCCCTTGCCGTTCTTCTGGCCAAGGCGGTCGGCCTTGTACAGAACATCAACACAGGTCTCGCGCTCTTCCTTCATGCGGTCGGGGAAGCCCTCGGCCATGACATCACGGGCGTGGTAGGCGGTATCCATGCCGACAACGTCCATCAGGTAGGCAGGGCCCATCGGCCAGCCGAAGCGCTCCATGATCTTGTCGATACGGGTGAAGTCGACACCGGCGCTGACCAGCTTGGCGAAACCGCCGAAGTAAGGGAACAGTACACGGTTGACCAGGAAGCCCGGGCAGTCGTTGACCACGATGGGGTTCTTGCCCATCTTCTGTGCGTAGGCAACAGTGGTGGCAACGGCTTCATCGGAGCTGTGCTCGCCACGGATCACCTCAACCAGCGGCATCATGTGCACAGGGTTGAAGAAGTGCATGCCGACGAAGTTTTCCGGACGCTTCAGCGCCTTGGCCAAGTAGTTGATGGAAATGGTGGAGGTGTTGGAGGCAATGATGGTGTTTTCACCGACCTGCTCCTCAACCTCGGCCAGCACGGCGTGCTTGACCTTGGGGTTCTCGACCACGGCTTCAACGACGATGTCGACATTGCCGAAATCACCGTAGGACAGGGTCGGACGAATGGCGTTCAGGGTCTTGGCCATGCCGGCCACGTCCATGCGCTTGCGCTCGACGCGACGGGTCAGCAGCTTGGCAGCTTCGTTCAGACCCAGCTCGATACCCTCTTCACGCACGTCCTTCATCAGGATCGGAGTGCCCTTGAAAGCGGACTGGTAGGCAATACCACCACCCATGATGCCCGCGCCCAGTACGGCCGCCTGCTTCACCGGCTTGGCGATCTTCTCGTAGCCTTTGGCCTTGCGCTTGAGCGCCTGGTCGTTCAGGAACAGACCAACCAGACTGGCAGCAACAGGAGTCTTGGCCATTTTGGCAAAGCCCTTGGCTTCCACTTCCAGCGCCTTGTCACGGCCCATGTTGGCCGCTTTCTGCATGGACTTGATGGCTTCAACCGGCGCCGGGTAGTTCGGGCCCGCCTTGCCGGCGACAAAGCCCTTGGCGCTTTCAAAGCACATCATCTGCTCGATGGCGTTGAGCTTGAGCTTTTCCAGCTTGGGCTGACGCTTGGCCTTGTAGTCGATCTCGCCACTGGCAGCACGACGTACTAGATCCAGAGCGGCATCACGCACTTTGTCGGCTGGTACTACAGCGTCAACAGCTCGTACTTTCAGCGCTTCTTCGGCACGAGCTTCCTTGCCGGCGGCAATCCACTCGATGGCGTTGTCGGCACCGATCAGGCGTGGCAGACGTACGGTACCACCCCAGCCAGGGTAGATGCCCAGCTTGACTTCAGGCAGACCGATCTTGGCCTTTTCGGCCATGACTCGGAAATCCGCAGCCAGGGAAATTTCCAGACCGCCACCCAGGGCGATGCCGTTGATGGCAGCAACTGTAGGCACTTCCAGATCTTCGAAAGCACTGAAAGTCTGGTTGACCTCCATTACGCCCTCGATCAGCTGTTCGTCCGGCAGAGCAAACATTTCGGTGAACTCGTTGATGTCGGCACCGACAATGAATACATCCTTGCCACTGGTCAGAATCACGCCACGCACGCTGCTGTCAGCTGCAATGGCCTGCACCGCTTCGCGCAATTCGGTGAGGGCAAGGCGATTGAATTTGTTTACGGACTCGCCCTGAAGGTCGAACTGCAATTCGACGATACCGTCTTCAAGGGCTGATACCGTGAAGGCTTTACCTGCGTAAATCATTCACTGTTCTCCACTGGATAGAAAAGCTGTGGGGCGGCATGGGGTCTGCATTTGGTAACAGGCAAGGCATGTAAGCAATGGCATGATCCCGTGCAACCTGGTCGCTGCTTTATAGTTATTGGGCATTCGGAAAAAAGATTCATACGATCGTTTGATTCCGGTTTGCACACATTCAGGCAAAAACAGTTGTTTGTCAAATGCTTTGTTGGATTGACGGGAATACTAAGGTCTAGAGGACGCTATTTTTATCTGCTGGCACAGCCTCTGGGCGAACAACCGGCTTGCAAGGACAATGACTTGCCGCCTTAACATACGATTACTGTCCTGCCGGTTTTGCTGTAACGGTTTCGTTTGCGCTAGACTCGTGCCAATGACCACCAAGGAGCATGGGCATGGCCTACAAGCATATTCTGATTGCCACCGACCTGAGTCCGGAGTGCCATCTGGTACTGGAACCGGCCACCAAACTGCAGCAGGCACTGGGCTGCAAGCTGTCACTGGTGCACGTCATAGAGCCGCTAAGCATGAGCTTCGGCGCCGACGTCCCCATGGACCTGGGCGTGCTGCAGGAGCAGCAAACCCATCAGGCAGACGAGCGTCTGGCCGAAGTCCTGCCGGACTGGCCCGCCCTGCAGCGGGAAGACTGTCATTTGCGCTATGGCCAGCCCAGGGCGGAAATCCACCAGCTGGCGGAAGAGATCGACTGCGACCTGATTCTGGTCGGCAGTCATGGGCGCCACGGTCTGGCGCTGTTGCTGGGTTCGACCGCCAGCGATCTGCTGTCGGCTGCACCCTGTGATGTGCTGGCGGTGAATCTGAAAAAAGACTAATGGCTGTGCGGTCAAATTGAGTTAACCAACCGCACAGACCACCAGATACCCTCTACTGGTCCTCAAGCTCGGCCCAGCGCTCTAGCAACTCGTCCAGTTGCTGTTCGGTTGCCTGCAGTTGCAGCAGGACCTTCTCCGTTTCTTCATGGGGCTGCTGATAAAAGTCGGGGTCTGAAACCTTTTCTTGCAGTTGCTCCAGCTCGGCCTCGAGTTTTTCCAGCTTTTGCGGAATGGCATCCAGTTCGCGCTGCAAGTTATAGCTGAGCTTCTTTCTGGCCGGTGCCGGCGCTTCTGGTGCGGCAACAGGCTGCGGCTCCGGCTGCTCTTCTGTTTCCTGTTTTTTCGCTTCACTGGCTGAGGTCAGCCCCGACGACTGCCGTTCGGTCATGCCCAGCAATTGCACCGAGCCGCCCTGGCGCAGCCAGTCTTCATAACCGCCGACAAATTCGCTGATACGTCCATTGCCATCAAATACCAGCAGGCTGGTCACCACGTTGTCGAGAAAACTGCGGTCGTGACTGACAATCAGTACGGTGCCGGGAAACTCCAGCAGCAGTTCTTCCAGCAGCTCCAGCGTTTCGGTATCCAGGTCGTTGGTCGGTTCGTCCAGCACCAGCACGTTGGCCGGCCGGGTAAACAGCTTGGCCAGCAGCAACCGGGCACGTTCGCCACCGGACAGAGCTTCGACCGGAGTACGGGCACGCTGCGGGCTGAACAGAAAGTCGCCCAGATAGCTCAGCACATGACGGGATTTGCCGTTGATGACGACCTGATCGCTGGACTCGGCCACGTTGTCGGCCACGCTCTTGGTCAGATCCAGCTGGTCACGCAGCTGGTCAAAGTAGGCCACCTCGAGCTTCGAGCCGCGCTCGATCTGCCCGCTGGTCGGCTCCAGCTCACCCAGCAGCAGTTTGAGCAAGGTGGTCTTGCCAGTGCCGTTGGCACCGAGCAGGCCGATGCGGTCACCACGCTGCAGCACCATGGAGAAGTTCTTCACCAGCTGGCGTCCGCCCGGATGGGCAAAACCGACCTTGTCTGCCACCACCACCCGCTTGCCGGAACGCTCGGCCGCTACCAGCTGAATATTCGCCGTGCCCTGGCGTTCGCGACGCTGGCTGCGCTCAACCCGCAGCGCCTTCAACGCCCGCACCCTGCCCTCGTTACGGGTACGCCGGGCCTTGATGCCCTGACGAATCCAGACCTCTTCCTGGGCCAGCTTCTTGTCAAACAGCGCGTTGGCGGTTTCCTCGGCGGCCAGCTGCTGCTCCTTGTGTTCAAGAAAACTGCTGTAGTCGCCGTTCCAGTCCAGCAGATGACCACGGTCCAGCTCGAGAATCCGCGTGGCCAGCCGCTGCAGGAAGGTCCGGTCGTGGGTGATGAACAGTACGGCACCATTGAACTCCAGCAACGCCTCTTCCAGCCAGGCAATGGCACCTATGTCCAGGTGGTTGGTCGGCTCGTCCAGCAGCAGCAGATCCGGCTCGGCCACCAGCGCCTGTGCCAGCAACACACGCCGGCGCCAGCCACCGGACAGCTCGTCCAGCCGCTTGTCGGCCGGCAGCTGCAAACGGCTCAATGTACTTTCCACCAGTTGCTGCAAACGCCAGCCGTCACGCGCCTCCAGCTCTTGCTGCACGCGGGTCAGCTGCTGCAGATCATCATCGGTTTCGATCGACAGGCTCAGCTGCTTGAAGCGGGCCAGCAGCTCGCCGACACCGGCCAGGCCGTCCGAGACCACCTCAAACACGGTACGCTGCTCACCCTGCGGCAACTCTTGTGGCAGTTCGCCGATTTTAAGCCCGGGTTCGCGCCAGATCTCACCCGAATCAGGCAATTGACTGCCCTGCACCAGCTTCAACATGCTCGATTTGCCACTACCATTGCGGCCAATCAGGCACACCCGCTCGCCCTTGGCGATCTGCCAGGAAACCGAATCAAGCAGCGGGTTCAATCCATAAGCCAGGGATACCTGGTTCATTTTCAGCAATGTCATGCTGTTCTCCTTGTCTAGATGACGGCTAGTTTACCTGTTGCCATCGTTGCGCGCTGCCCGCCCTACTCGAATAGCCTGCAAACGGGTAAACTGTGTGCGCTTTTATCCGGTCTGACAGCATCGATTTTTAGTTGGTGCCATGATCTCGGGCTGGCGTTTCAAGTTTTTGCGGGGTGAAGGATGCGCATACGATTTTTGTCTTTGGTTACCAGCGGCCTGTTCCTGGCCCTTGCCTTGCCGGCACAGGCCGACAGCCGCCTGCAACAGCAGCGCAGCCTGTATAAAAAAGCCAAGACCGAATTGGAGGCCGGACGTACTGAAACCTGGCTGGCCAACCAGAGCGTGCTGCGTGATTACCCGCTGTCGGCCTACCTTGCCTATGACGCCCTGACCCTGCGCCTGCCAAGTGCCAGCAACAATGAAGTCGAAAGCTTTTTCAATGAACACCCGGACCTGCCCCAGCTGCGCTGGATGAAGCTGCGCTGGTTGCGGCAACTAGCTGATCGCGGTGACTGGGCACTGTTTTTCACCCATTACCAGCCGGAGCTCAACTTCACCGAGCTGGACTGCCTGGAAGGCCAGGGCCTGCTGGCCACCGGCAGGCGCAATGAAGCCTTTCTGCGCGCGGAAAAACTCTGGCTCAGCAGCCAGTCCCAGCCCAATGCCTGTGACCCGCTGTTTGCCAGCTGGAAAGATGCCGGCCTGCGCACCGAGCAGCAGATCTGGGACCGTCTGTTTCTTGCCGTGCAGGCGCGCAATGCCGGACTGGCCAAATACCTCGCTGGTGAATACAACAAGCCGGACACTGCCCGCCTGCTGAGCGAAGTGGCCGCCAAACCGGAAAGACTGCAGCAAACCGCATTGTTTGCCAGCAACAGCATGGAAAACCGCGATATCGTCAGCCTCGGCCTGCGCCGTCTGATTCGCAACAACACCAACCTGACCTTGCAGCTGCTGAATCATTACAAGACCAGACTTTCTTTCACCCCGGAACAGAAGCGTCTGCGGGCCCGCGCTCTCGGCACCCTTCTGGCCCAGCGTTTTGACGCCCGCGGGCTGCAGGTCATGCAGGAATTCGATCCCGAATACAGCGACCCGCTGGTAGGCGAATGGCATGCCCGCCTGCTGCTGCGTCTGGGCCGCTGGAACGAGGCACAAAAGGTGATTGCCGCCCTGCCCGCAGAAACCGCCACCAGCCTGCGCTGGCAATACTGGCAGGCACGCAGTAGCCAGTTTGCCAGCCCTGCCGGCAAGCAGTCACAGGAACAGTTCCAGAAGATCGCTGGCGAGCGCGATTTCTACTCCTATCTGGCCGCCGATCACAGCCAGCAGCCCTACCAGCTCAACCACCGCCCGGCGGTGGTGAATGCCAAGGTAATGAAGCAGGTACGCAACGCTCCCGGCATTCGTCGCGCCATCGAGTTTCACGCCATTGGTGACGAGCTGTCGGCCAACCGTGAATGGCACCATGCCAGCCAGAGCTTCAACCATGACCAGCTGCTGGCCCAGGCGCGTATTGCCTTTGAACAGAACTGGTTCAACCCGGCCATCCGCAACCTGGGTCAGGCCAGATACTGGGACGATCTGGATATCCGCTTTCCCATGGCCTACCGCGACGGCCTGGTACGTGAAGCCAGGGCCCGGGGCCTGCATTCCAGCTGGGTCTATGCCATCACCCGCCAGGAAAGCGCCTTCATGCCCACCATTCGCTCCCATGCCGGAGCCATGGGCCTGATGCAGCTGATGCCGGCCACCGCCAAGGAGACCGCACGCCGCTACAACATTCCGCTGGCCTCACCGCAGGCGGTGCTCAACCCTGACACCAACATCAAGCTAGGCACTGCCTATCTGGACCAGGTCATGCAGCAGTTCAGCGGCAACCGCATTCTGGCCTCGGCGGCCTACAACGCCGGCCCCGGTCGCGTGCGCCAGTGGCTGCGTGACGGCCAGCACCTGCCCTATGACGTCTGGATCGAGACCATTCCATTCGACGAGACCCGCCAGTATGTGCAGAACGTACTGACCTACTCGGTGATCTACGGCCAGAAGCTGGAAACCCCGGCACCACTGGTCGAATGGCACGAGCGCGATCTGCAGCAGAAAAAGTGATCCGCCACACACAGCAAAAAGCCCGCAATTGCGGGCTTTTTGTTGAATGCGAAACGGGCTTAGAGCGTCAGTGTACGGCTGGAAGCCTTGATGAATTCCTTTTTCAGGTCTTCAAAGGTGTGTACTGCCGGGAACTGCGGGAACTCGGCAATGACGTTATCCGGCGCGTGGAACAGGATGCCTGCATCCGCTTCGGCCAGCATGGTGGTGTCATTGTAGGAGTCACCGGCGGCAATCACGCGGTAGTACAGGCCCTGGAACGCCAGCACCGACTGACGCTTGGGATCTTTCTGGCGCAGCTGGTAGTTCACCACACGGTCGTTCTCGTCCACCACCAGCTTGTGGCACAGCAGCGTCGGGAAACCGAGCTGGCGCATCAGCGGCTGGGAGAACTCGTAGAAGGTATCGGACAGGATCACCACCTGGAAACGCTCACGCAGCCAGTTGACGAACTCGACGGCACCGTCCAGCGGCTTGAGGGTGGCAATCACTTCCTGGATGTCGTTCAGTTTCAGGCCGTGCTCATCCAGAATGCGCAGACGCTGCTTCATCAGCACGTCGTAATCGGGAATGTCGCGGGTAGTTGCCTTCAAGGCATCGATACCGGTTTTCTCGGCAAACGCAATCCAGATTTCTGGTACCAGTACCCCTTCAAGATCCAGGCAAGCAATTTCCACAGATTCATTCCTCAATCAAAAGTGTTGTACAGGCGCTGGCAGGCCTGCGGACATTGTATGCATATAGCCAAACCATCTAGCAGAAGTCGAATTTTTCGAATTTCCTGCATATGCGTTTTGCTATGATTGCGCATTCTACCCGATCTGGACGAGACAGTGTTATGCCGCTTACGCCCAATCTGCACGCCCTGCAGCAAGCCTGTACGGGCAAGACCCCACAACAGATACTGAAACACGCGATGGAAACCTTCGGTGACCAGCTCTGGCTGTCATTCAGTGGTGCCGAAGACGTTGTGCTGGTCGACATGGCCCGCAAGATCAATCCAGATGTGCAGGTTTTCAGTCTGGACACCGGCCGCCTGCACCCAGAAACCTACAGGTTCATTGAAGAAGTCCGCAACCACTACAATCTTGCCATCGAGGTTCTGCTGCCCGATGCCGAAGCGGTCAACGCCATGGTGCGCGACAAGGGTCTGTTCAGCTTTTACCGCGACGGCCACAAGGAGTGCTGTGGCCTGCGCAAGATGGCTCCACTGCGCAAGAAACTGGCAACAGTCGGCGCCTGGGTCACCGGCCAGCGCAAAGACCAGAGCCCGGGTACCCGCAGCCAGGTGGCCGAAGTCGAGCTGGATACCACCTTTGCCAGCGGCGAGCGACCGCTATACAAGTTCAACCCGCTGGCCAACATGAGCAGCGAGGAAGCCTGGGCCTACATCCGCATGCTCGAGCTGCCTTACAACAAACTGCACGAACAGGGTTACATCAGCATCGGCTGCGAACCCTGCACCCGTCCGGTGCTGCCCAACCAGCATGAACGCGAAGGCCGCTGGTGGTGGGAAGAGGCAGAACACAAGGAGTGCGGACTGCATGCCGGCAACCTTGAAGACGCTCGCTGAACGCTTTTTCGGCCAAGGGCTTGACAGTCCGAAAAGGCCTCATTAGAATGCGCGTCCATTGGCTACATAGCTCAGTTGGTTAGAGCGCAGCATTCATAATGCTGATGTCCCAGGTTCAAGTCCCGGTGTAGCCACCATATTCGCATCGAGGATTCTTCCTCATGCACTCAAAGCCCCGCAATGCGGGGCTTTGTTGTTTCTGGGCCATCCTCAGACTTCTGTCCGCACCATGACAGCCACACACAAATGTTGTGATTTCCGTTGTGACATCCAAAGTCACAGGTTTTTGATCACAACAGGCAGCCAGCCCTGTCAGTTTAGGCAGCAGCCTGCCGGCCATGCCTTGGCGATATCTGGCAATGAACTGGATCTATCGGCATCAGCAACACCTGAAGAGCCTTGCCTTACAACGCCGCTGTTGATCAGTGCATTCATCAACAACCGGGCATCAGCCCTCCTGAACCACCTGCTCCGCCGGCAGTTTACGCTTGCGGCCAAAGCGCTGTCCCAGCCGGTCGAAGAACAGGTACACCGCCGGCGTGCTGTATAGCGTCAGCAACTGGCTAAGCAGCAAGCCGCCAACAATCGCCAGACCCAGCGGCTCGCGCGTCTCACTGCCTTCGGCACCGCCGATCAGCAGTGGCAGCGCTCCAAGGATGGCGGCCATGGTGGTCATCATGATCGGCCGGAAGCGCTGCACCGCAGCGATCACAATGGCTTCATGCGGCGGTTTGCCGTCATCGCGCTGCAGATGCAGGGCAAAGTCGATCATCAGGATCGCATTCTTCTTGACGATACCGATCAGCAGGAACAGCCCCAGCAGGGACACCAGGCTGAACTCTCCACCAGTCAGCTGAATTGCCAGCAATGCGCCGACACCGGCCGATGGCAGGGTCGAGAGGATCGTCAGCGGGTGCACATAGCTCTCATACAGGATGCCCAGCACCAGATAGACGATGACAATGGCGATCAGCAGCATGTAGCCCTGGGTGTTCTGCGTCTGGCTGAAAAAGCCGGCGGTACCGCCCAGCCTGCCCTGCACTTCGGTCGGCAGGGCAATGCGTGCCATGGCCCGTTCAATGGCCGCCTCTGCCTGGTCCAGACTGACGCCTTCAGCCAGTGCAAAGCCGATGCTCTCGACGGCAAACTGGCCGTCATGCTGGACTCTATCGTTTTGCAAGCTGGACTCCCAGCGGGTAAAGGCCGACAGCGGGATATGCTCGCCGCCATTGCCGATCACCATGATCTGCTCCAGCACCTTGGGCGAGCCGACAAACTCCGGGTCGATCTCCAGCACCACGCTGTACTGGTTGAGAGTTTCGTAAATGGTGGACACCTGACGCTGGCTGAAGGCGTTGTTCAGCAGCGACGTGACCATGGCCATGTCCACACCCAGTCGTGCCGCCTGCACCCGGTCAACTTCCAGCGTCAGCTGCTGGGCACCACGCCCTTCACGGGTATCGATATCGGTCAGTTCGGGCAATGCACGCAGGGCATCACGCACCCTGGGTTGCCACTCGCGCAGATCTTTCAAGTCACTGGCCAGCAGCACGTACTCGTGCTGGGTACTGCCACCTTCACGGCCACCCAGCCAGAGGTCCTGCTCCGGCGACAGGAACAGTCTTGAACCTGGAACCTTGGGAATCTGTTTGCGCAGGCGGTTGACCACGTCCTGCGCGCCTTCACGCTCGGTCACCGGATTCAGGCGCACGATCAGAAATGCGTTGCTGCCACCACTGATGAAGCCGGCCACGCTCTGCACATCCTTGTCGTGGAACAGCGCCTCACGGTACTGCTCCATTTTCGGGTTCATGGTGTGATAGGACAGACCGTCATCACTGCGGATCATGCCGCGCAGCTGACCGGTGTCCTGTTGCGGCATGAAGGTTTTCGGTACCTCGACAAACAGCCAGACGTTGGCGGCAATGGTCAGCAACAGGCCCAGCAGCATCCAGCGCTGGTAGTTCAGCGTCCATTCCAGACTGCGCCGGTAACCGGCCAGCATGCGCGTGCCCCAGCGCTGCAAGGCGTTGGGCTCAGGTTGCTGTTCTTCCGGCCGCAGCCAGCGGGCACACATCATCGGCGTCAGGGTGACCGATACCACCAGCGAAATCAGGATGGCGACAGTCAGGGTGATGGAAAACTCGCGGAACAGCCGCTCGACAATGCCACCCATGAACAGGATGGAAACGAATACCACCACCAGCGACAGGTTCATCGACAGCAGGGTAAAACCGACCTCTTTGGCACCCAGTAACGCCGCCTGCATCGGTTTGTGACCGAGACGGATGTGGCGGGTGATGTTTTCCAGCACCACGATGGCATCATCCACCACCAGCCCGGTGGCGATGATCAGCGCCATCAGCGACAGGTTGTTCAGTGAAAAACCCAGCAGATACATGGCGGCAAAGCTGCCGATCAACGAAACCGGCACGGCAAACGCCGGAATCACCGCCGCGCGCCAGTGGCCAAGGAACAGGAACACCACCAGAATCACCAGCGCAGTGGCAATCAGCAGCGAACGCTCGGCCTCGTGCAGGGTGGCAGTGATCACCGGCGAGCGATCCATGGCCACTTGCAGCTGGGCGGAAACCGGCAACACCGCCTGCAGGCCGGGAATCTCTGCCTTGATGTCGTTGATGGTGGCAATGATGTTGGCATTGGCCTGGCGGTTGATCACCAGCAATACGGCACTCTGGTCATTGAAGAAACCGCTGTTGTAGCGGTTCTCGACATCGTCGGACACCCGTGCCACATCGCTCAGGCGCAGGATGGAGCCGTCCTTTTCCCGCAGGATCAGCGGCGCATAGTCGGCGGCATGACGTAGCTGGTCGTTGGCCTGGATCTGCCAGTGGCGGTTGCCCTGCTCGATCTGGCCCTTGGGCCTTTGCAGGTTGGCGCTGGCGATGGCCTGGCGCACCTCGTCCAGCGCCACACCGTAATGCTCCAGCAGGCGCGGCTCCAGCTCGACCCGCACCGCCGGCAGCGATGCACCGCCAATCTGTACATCGCCCACGCCCTGAATCTGCAGCAATTTCTGGCCGACGATCGACTCGGCCAGGTCATACAGCTCGCCACGGCCAAGCACATCACTGGTCAGCGCCAGCACCATGATCGGCGACTGGGTCGGGTTGACCTTGCGGTAGGTCGGCATGCTGCGCATGCCGCTGGGCA
>CAZKTB010000002.1:17158-26752 GCA_964555485.1 uncultured Thiopseudomonas sp.
CAGGCGAAAACCGAGAATGCCGGCCAGCACGATCGCCACGCTCAGCAGCATGGTCGCTACCGGGCGACGGATGAAGGGCGCGGACAGGTTCACGCCAGTTGCTCCTGCGTCTGCTTGTTGGCCGGGCTGATGCGGTCAAAGAACAGGTAGATGACCGGCGTGGTGTAGAGCGTCAGCACCTGGCTCAGCAGCAGGCCACCAACCATCACCAGTCCCAGCGGCTGACGCAGCTCGGCACCGGAGCCGGTCGCCAGCATCAGCGGCACGGCGGCAAACAGCGCTGCCAGGGTGGTCATCAGGATGGGGCGGAAACGCAGCATGGCCGCCTGATAGATCGCTTCTTCGGCACTCATGCCCTGGTGCCGCTCGGCCTCCAGTGCAAAGTCGATCATCATGATGGCGTTTTTCTTCACGATACCAATGAGCAGGATGATACCGATCACCGCGATCATGCTCAGATCGTTGCCGGTCAGCACCAGCGCCAGCAAGGCACCGATGGCCGCCGACGGCAAGGTCGAAAGAATGGTTACCGGGTGAATATAGCTCTCATAGAGCACGCCCAGCACCAGATACATGGTCACCACCGCGGCCAGAATCAGCCACAGCGTACTCGACAGCGACGCACGGAAGGCGGCGGCCGCTCCCTGGAAGTGACTCTGGATCGCCTCGGGCATGGTCAGCTCTTGCTGCGCCTTTTCGATGACATCAACCGCATGGCCCAGCGAAACGCCCGGTGCCAGGTTGAACGACAGGGTAATCGCCGGAAACTGGCCGATATGGTTCAGCACCAGCGGTGCCGACTTCTCTTCCACCCGTACCAGACTGGCCAACCGTACCGCCTGCCCGTTGCTGCCGCGCACATGCACATCCTGCAGCCGCGCCCTGGCATCCGCCGGATCGCCGGACGACTCCAGCACCACGCGATACTGGCTGGTCTGGGTGAAGATGGTGGAGATCTGCCGCTGGCCAAAGGCGTCGTACAGGGCATCGGTAATGCTACTGACGCTGATGCCCAGCCGTCCGGCCTGGTCGCGGTCAATATCCAGATAGTACTGCAGGCCATCGGCCAGCTGGTCGCTGGCAACATCACGCAGCTCCGGCTGCTGTTGCAGATAGTCGACCAGCTTGGGCGTCCAGTTTTCCAGCAGCTGCGGGTCGGCCGACTCCAGGCTGAACTGGAACTGGGTACGGCTGACCCGGTCCTCGATGCTCAGGTCCTGCACCGGCTGCAGATACAGCTGAATTCCCATCACCTGATCCAGCTGCGGGCGCAGGCGTTCGATGATCTGGCCGGCGCTTTCGCTGCGCTGGTCAAAGGAAACCAGGTTGATCAGTAAACGGCCGGTGTTCAGCGTCGGGTTGTTGCCGTCCACACCGATCTGGGTGGATACCGACACCACCGCAGGATCGGCCAGCAGCACCTCGGTCAGGCGTTGCTGGCGTTCACTCATGGCGGCGAAGGAAATGCTCTGCGGCGCTTCGGAAATGCCCTGGATCACGCCAGTATCCTGCTCCGGAAAAAACCCCTTGGGCACGGCGATCCACAGCAGCGCCGTGACCACAAAGGTTGCCACAGCCACCAGCAATGTCAGTACCTGATGCCGCAGCACCCAGCCCAGGCTCTTGCCATAGCCGGCAATGATACGCGTCAGCCAGTCTTCCTGCTCCTCGCCGGGCTTGCCCGGTTTGAGCAGGCGGGCGCACATCATCGGAGTCAGCGTCAAGGAGATGACTAGCGAAATCAGGATCGCCACCGCCAGGGTGATGGCAAACTCGCGGAACAGCCGGCCAACCACATCCTGCATGAACAACAGCGGGATCAGCACGGCAATCAGCGAAAAGGTCAGGGAAATCAGGGTAAAGGTGATCTGCTTGGCGCCCTTGAGCGCCGCATTCATCGGTGTTTCGCCATCTTCCATATGGCGGGCGATGTTCTCCAGCACCACGATGGCGTCATCCACCACACAACCGGTGGCAATGGTCAGCGCCATCAGCGTCAGGTTGTTCAGCGAAAAACCGGCCAGATACATCATGCCAAAGGTGCCGATCAGCGACAACGGCACCACGATGGACGGAATCAGCGTGGCGCTGAGCTTCTTCAAAAACAGGAAGGTCACCAGCACCACCAGCACAATCGCCAGCATCAGCTCGAACTGCACATCTTTCACAGCAGCGCGGATGGTCTGGGTGCGGTCGGTCAGCACTGTCACCTCGATGCTGCTCGGCATGGTGGCAACGATGGACGGCAGCATCTCCTCGATGCGCTCCACCACCTCGATCACGTTGGCACCGGGCTGGCGCTGGATATTCAGCAGCACAGCCTGCTGGCGGTTGGCCCAGGCTGCCAGCCGTTCATTCTCGGCGCCTTCAACAATCCGCGCTACATCGGCCAGCCGCAGCACGCGACCTTCTTCGTGTTTGAGGATCAGCTGGGCGTAGTCTTCGGCACTGCGCAGCTGGTCATTGGCATCCAGCTGGGTAATCCGTGACGGCCCGTCGATGCTGCCCTTGGGCTGGTTGACGTTGGCCCGGGTAATCAGGCTGCGCACTTCGGCCAGCGTCATGCCGGCTGCAGCCAGTGCCTGCGGATCGGCCTGAATGCGTACCGCCGGACGCTGGCCACCACCAAGGCTGACCAGCCCCACCCCGTTGATCTGGGCGATCTTTTGCGCCATCCGCGTATCCACCAGATCGTTCACTTCCGGCAGCGGAATGCTGTCGGAGGTCACCGCCAATGTCAGGATCGGGCTGTCGGCCGGGTTGACCTTGTTGTACACCGGCGGTGCCGGCAAATCATTTGGCAGGAGATTAGTGGCAGCGTTGATTGCCGCCTGCACTTCCTGTTCGGCCACATCCAGCGCCACATCCAGACTGAAGCGCAGGCTGATCACCGAAGCGCCGCCGGAGCTGTTGGAAGACATCTGTTCCAGCCCCGGCATCTGGCCAAACTGGCGCTCCAGCGGTGCGGTCACCGCACTATTCATCACCTGCGGACTGGCACCTGGATAAAGCGTCATCACTCGGATGGTCGGGTAATCCACCTGTGGCAGTGCCGCCACCGGCAACAGCTGGTAAGCCAGCATGCCCATCAGGAACAGAGCCACCATCATCAATGTGGTGGCGACCGGCCGCAGGATGAAAATACGGGAAAAGTTCATGGGCTGTCCTTATGGACGCTGACCGGCTGATGAAGGTCCACCCGGCCGTTTGGCTTTCTCGTCAGCAGGCACAGGCTGGTCGTTCTCGGTGATCACTTCCACCTTGCCATCGGTTTTCAGGCGGTCGACACCCTCAACCACCACCCGCTGACCGGCCTGCAAGCCTTCCGCCACCAGGGTGAATTCGGCATCGCCCTGTCCCGGCTGTACCAGCTGCATCTGCGCCTTGTCTTCGTCGTCAACCAGCCAGACAAAACGCCCCTGATTGCCGAACTGCAGCGCATCATTGGGCACTTTCAGCACATTTTTATACAGCGCCAGCTGCAGACGCACGTTGACGAACTGCTGCGGGAACAGCCGCTTGTCGGCATTATCGAAACGCGCCTTCAGACGCACGGTTCCGGTACTGACATCAACCTGGTTGTCCATGCTGTCCAGCACGCCCAGCGCCAGTTGCTGACGCTCGTCACGGCTCCACACCTCAACCTTGAGCGGTTCGCCGCCGGCCATTGCCTGCAACAGCTCGGGCAGATGCTGCTCGGCTAGGGTAAAGCTGACCGCGATCGGCTGCTGCTGGGTAATGGTTGCCAGCACTGTGCTGCCGGCAGACACGTTGTTACCCACATCCACCGCACGCAAGCCGATGCGACCGCTAATGGGTGCTGTAATGCGACTGTATTCAACATTGAGTTTGGCGGCATCACGCTGGGCTTCGCGCACTTTCAGCGTGCCGCGTAGCTGGCTGACCTGGGCCTGCTGCTGTTCCAGCGTCTGTTTGGCGATCGACTCATCCTTGATCAGGCCCTGATAGCGGCGCAGATCCTGCTCTGCCTGTTGCAGCTGGGCACGGGTTTCCAGCAAGGCACCCTCGGCCTGAAGCAGCGCTGCCTGATAAGTGCGGTCATCCAGCTGGGCCAGCACAGCGCCCTGCTTCACCTGCTGGCCTTCTTCAAACATCACCTCGCGCAATATGCCGCCAACCTGGCTGGTCACCTCGGTGCTATTCCAGGCGGTCACGGTACCCAGCGCTTTCAGGGTATGGGAGAAACTGCCAAGCTCCAACCGGTGCACGCTGACCGGCACTGCTTCCATCATGAAACCGCCACGCATGCTCATGGCAGGCCCGGCTGCCGGTTTGTCCTTGCCAAACTGCTGCCAGCCCCAGTAACCACCGGCAACCAGTGCAGCCAGCAACAGCCAAAACCAGAACGTGCGAAAAACGGATGAAGAAGCGGAAGTGTTAGACACGGCAGTCCAGTCCATCAATTAAAAGAGCTGTAGAAGATAGCAGGCTGCCGTAAATTATTCAGTGGGTTTACGTTGCATTTACCGGCCCACAGAACAGGCTTTTGTCCAGACCATCAATGACAGTTTCTGCTTCGGCAATTAAGACAAAAACGCCCCGTCATGGCCATGACGGGGCGCAAAGAATACGCATAAGCAAGCAAGATCAGCGCATGATTATGTCGCAAATCAGGTCGATGGCCGTTTCCAGTAGCAGGTATTGTTCCGAGTCATCATGCACCCGGTATTGGCCATATCCACAACACCAGTGCTTCACCATGCTGACGCTACTACGCTTGTGCGTTACCGAGGTGCTCTTTATAACCTACAGCTCTGGCCTGACACAGCCGTACGGAGTTGCCAGACCAAGCTTTTCAACGGCCTTGCGTCCCGCAGCTTCGTCAACAACCCTCAGCCTTGCGCCACCTATAAAAACACCCATCTTGATTGACTGCTGAACAAAGTAGTTCTTGCCACCTTCGGTGTACAAAGTCAGGTGGTTGGGCGAAAACTCTGATTCGGTTGAAAGAGTGTGCTCCCTGTTTCCATCCACTTCCTTGTAAAAGAACACCTTGGGTGCAGAACGGCCAACGCAAGAGCCATCAACCCAGATGTCCTTTTTCAAGGCGCCACCAGGGCCGCCTGCGCGGTAAATGTACAAACCGGCCTTGTCCTCTGCAGGAGGGGCAAAACTTTTTGTCAGGTCGCTACGCACTGATTCTTCCATTGAAACCGATGCGCAACCAGATAAACCGGACAGCAACAATCCAACAAGCAGTAATGACTTTTTCATAAATTCTTTCCTTGTAATAAATGAAGAAGTGGGATTGAAGCAAAAACCCGCATGTACCGCAAGAGCGAATATCTGCCCACCGCGCGGACAGAGCACATGCCGGCAATTTTTCGTGCTGGCAGGCTGGCTCTGTCTTGCCGTAAATCGCCGCTCTACTCAGACTGCAGCAGGTTCTTGAGCACTTCCGGCAAGGGTTTTGCCCCGTCCACCGGCAGGCAAGCCATCAGTGGCGGCCGAACATCTGCCGGCAGGCTGCTTTCAGCAACCTCTTGCGCCAGCGTGCAGGCTTCCTCGCTGCCAAAACCAGGCACAGTCGTCAGCGCCTGGATCTGGCCGCCATCACTCGCAAGACTGACAATAAGCAGCGTCCAGGTAAGAATTGTTGATGCAATCATGCTGCACTCCATCTACTGGCTGACAGACAGCCATTAATATAAATCTGGTTCAAGACAGCCAGACAAACGGATTATCCAGCTTGTTCCTGCCCTTTCTCCGACGCAATGCGAAAGAAGATCACATACAGCAGCGGCACCACGATCAAAGTCAGGATGGTGGCAAATGCCAGACCAAACATGATCACCACCGCCATGCTCTTGAAGAAAGGGTCCCAGAGCAGCGGCGCCACGCCCAGAATGGTGGTCAATGCACCCAGGAACACCGGCCGTGCCCGGCTCACTGCCGCATCGATCACCGCCTGCAGCCCAGGCTTGCCGGCACGGATCTCCACGTCCGCCTGGTCCACCAGTACTATGGAGTTCTTGACCAGCATCCCCACCAGGCTCAGACAACCGAGAATGGCCATGAACTCGAACGGCACCTGGAAGATCACCAGCCCCAGGGTGACACCGATAATCGCCAGCGGTGCGGTCAGCCAGATCACCAGCGGCTGACGTAACGCGTTGAACATCAACACTACGGCGAGGATCATCGCAGTGAAACCATAGGGAGCCGACTGGGCCAGGCCTTCATTGGACTCGCGGGAATCCTTGTATTCACCATGCCACTCCAGGCTATAACCCGGCGGCAATTCTATGGCTTCAACTGCCGGGCGGATGCGCGCCAGTAGCGGATCGGACTGCTCGCCCGGCAAGGGGTCGGCCTGGGCCTTGATGGTCGGGAAACGATCGACCCGGCGCAAAATGGAATCGCTCCACTCGGCCCGCACCGCAGACACCAGCTGGCTGGCCGGTAGATACTTCTGCGCTGCCGGGCTGTAGATCTGCACGTTCTCCAGGTCCTGCGCCTGCAAGCGTTCCACCTGCGGTGCACGCACGATGATCGGAATCAGTTTGTCCTGCTCGCGGTAGACGCCCACAGGTTCGCCGGTAAAGGCACGCTGAATCGCCTGGCTGATCTGCGTGATGTTGACGCCAGCCCGGCGGGCCGCCACATCGTCAACCACCGGCCGCAGCACCGGCACCTTGTCGCGCCAGTCATCCTGGATGGCCATGGCGCCCGGATCAGCCGCCATGATGGCCTTGGCCTGCTCGGCCAGCTGGCGCAGCACATCCGGATCCGGCCCCTTGAAGGCCGCCTCGATCTTCTTGCCGCCACCACGTCCCAGCATGAACTTCCAGACCTTGATTTCGGCCAGCGGATACTGCGCCGACAGCTCCTGCTGCAGCTCGTTGACCAGCGCGGCAATCCCGCTGCTGTCAGCCACGTCGACCAGCAACTGGCCGTAGCTGCTGTTGGGGTCTTCCGGGCTGTAGGTAAGCATGAAGCGCAACGCACCCTGGCCGATAAAGCTGGAAATATGCGTGACATTTTCCTTGGCCTGCACATGCTTCGCCATGGCTGCCAGCTCGCGCTCAGTCTCGCGGATGTCCGAACCCTGCGGCAGATACGCATCCACCACAAACTGCGGGCGGGCCGAGTCCGGCATGAAGCCCGGCTGGACCCAGCGAAAGCCGAAAATGGCGCTGCCCAGCAGGGCCAGCATCAACAGGCCGGCAACCAAACGATAGCGCAACGCCAGATGCAGCAAGGCACGATAACGGCCCAGAACACCGCCGCTGCCGGCCTGCTCGTCGGCTGAGCGTACTTTGGTTTTCAACAACACCACACAAAGCAGCGGGGTGAGCGTTACCGCAAACAGCCAGCTGAACAGCATCGAATAGAGGATCACCCAGAACAGCGAACCGGCGTACTCGCCCATGTCGGTCGGCGACAGGCCAATGGCGCTGAACGCCAGAATGCCCACGACGGTACCGCCCAGCAAAGGCATCTGCGTGTTCTTTACCACCGCACCGGCGGCACTGGTGGCCGCCTCGCCCTTCTGCATGCGCACCAGAATGCCGTCGGTGACCACAATGGCGTTGTCCACCAGCATGCCCAGCGCAATGATCAGCGCCCCCAACGACACCCGCTGCATGGCGATGTCGTTCATGTACATGGCAATCAGCGTAGCGGCCACCGTCAGCAGCAGACCGCCGCCAACAATCACGCCACTACGCCAGCCCATGAACAGAATCAGCACCAGCACCACGATCACCACTGCCGCTACCAGGTTGGCGACAAAGCCGTCCACCGCCTCGCGCACCCCGTCAGACTGATAGGAGACGATCTGCAACTCGATACCGACCGGCCGTTGTGATTCGAGCTCCTGCAGGCGGGCGCGCACCGCATCACCCATTTCCACCACGTTACCGCCAGCCACTTGGGAAATACCCAGACCAATCGCCGGCCGCCCATCGTGATACATCAGCGCCCGCGGCGGCTCGATACTGGAGCGGGTGATGGTGGCAATATCACGCAGAAAGATCACCTGTTCGCCACTGGCCGAGGCCAGCGCGATATTGCCCAGCGCCTGCACTGAATCCACCTGCCCGCGCGGGCTGAAATGCACCCGCTGCGGACCGATCAGCAAATTACCCGAGTCGGTAATAACATTCTGCTCGTGCAGTGCACGGTAGATATCCTGCTGCGTGATACCCAGCTGGGCGACCTTGGCTGCTGCTACCTCGACAAAAATCGCTTCTTGCGGCTCGCCCAGCGTGGCTACCCGTGCCACTCCAGGCACCTGCAGCAGGTCGCGCTCCAGCTCGTCCAGGTAGTCCTTGATCTCCTGCAGGCTGTAGCCGTCGCCGGTCACGGCAAAGAACAGCGCGTAGACATCACCGAAGTCGTCATTAACCACCGAGGGGCCGGCCCCGGGCGGCAGGCGATACTGGATGTCATTCACCTTTCGCCGCAGCTTGTCCCAGACCTGCTCCAGCGCAGCCTTGTCCTCGGCAAATTTCAGCTCGATCTCGACCTTGACCAGCGAGTTGCCCATGCGCGACACCGAGGTCACTTCCTTGAGCTCCTGCAGCTGCTGCACCGCTTCCTCGATCACCTCGGTGACCTCCTCGGCCACCTGCTGCGGCAAGGCTCCGGGATAGGGTGTGTTGATGGCCGCCTGACGGATCACAAACTCCGGGTCTTCATAGCGGCCCAGCTTGGCATAGCTGATCCAGCCGCCGATCAGCACCAGCAACACCATCATCCAGGCGATGGTGCGCCGGGCCAGCGTGTATTCAGCGATATTCACAGTCCGTTTGCCTTGCCAGTTGCCGATGAATTGCCTGTCATGGGCCGCACCAGCATGTCTTCACGCAGCTGGCTGACTCCGGCGGTGACAATGGTTTCTCCGTCGGCCAGGCCGCTGCGCACAACCACCTCGGCACCCAGCACTTCGCCCAGCTTTACTTCGCGCAGCTGTACCCGGGACGACTCCGGATCCACCAGCCAGACTGCGGTCGCATCCCTGCCCGGCGAATACACCGCCTGCAACGGAATCCTGATCTCGCCCGCAGCCGTTTGGTCCACCAGCTCACCCGGCACCACATCCACCGACATGCCCGGCAAAATGGTCAGCCCGTGGCCAGGCTCCAGCGTCAGCACCACTTCATAGCTCTGTGTCTGGCTGTCGGTTTCGGCGGAAAAGGTTTTCAGATGAACGGGCAGCAGCTGTTCCGGCCGATCCGCAAACACTGCATGAACGGTTTTGCTTTTTTGGGTATTGCGAACGATGCGCTCGGGCACGTTGATGACGATTTCCAGCTCGTTCAAATCCTGCAGCCCGATAATGGGCGCCTTGTCTTCCACGTTACTGAAATTTTCCACGTAACGGCGGGTCACCACGCCGGTAAAGGGGGCCAGCAGACGGGTATCATCAAAGTGCTTCCTGGCAAGTGAATACTCGGCCCGAGCCACCTCCATGTTGGCCCGCTGCTTGTCCACCTCGGCCTTGGCAATCATCTGCTTGGTTTCCCAGATTCTCGCTACCCGCTCATGGTCGGTGCGCGCCTTGTTGTAGGTGGCCAGCGCCGACTCCATCAGGATGCGGTAGTTGGCATCATCCAGGCGGGCCACCAG
>CAZKTB010000003.1:0-24786 GCA_964555485.1 uncultured Thiopseudomonas sp.
CGACCTGGAAAAAATCACAGGCCAGAAGGGAATCATCACTTATTCCCGCAAATCCATCGCCGGTTTTAAAATCCGTGATGGCTGGCCGATTGGGGTTAAAGTTACTCTGCGCAACGATCGCATGTACGAGTTCCTGGACCGCCTGCTCTCCATCTCCCTGCCACGTGTGCGTGACTTCCGTGGCCTGAACCCGCGTTCCTTTGACGGTCGCGGTAACTACAGCATGGGCGTCAAAGAGCAGATCATCTTCCCGGAAATCGATTACGACAAGATTGATGCGCTGCGTGGTCTGGATATTACCCTGACCACCACTGCCCGTAACGATGAAGAAGGCCGTGCGTTGCTGAACGCCTTCAAATTCCCCTTCCGTACCTGAGGAACAGGAAATGGCCAAGAAAAGCATGATCAACCGTGAGCTGAAGCGTCAGCAAACGGTCGCCAAGTACGCGGAAAAGCGTGCTGCCCTGAAAGCGATTATTGCCAACCCCAACTCTACTCCTGAGGAGCGTTGGGAAGCTCAAATCGCCCTGCAAAAGCAGCCACGTGACGCTAGCGCAGCCCGTCTGCGTAACCGTTGCCGCATTACTGGCCGTCCGCACGGTGTCTATCGCAAGTTTGGACTGGGCCGCAACAAGCTGCGTGAAGCAGCCATGCGCGGCGACATTCCAGGTCTGGTTAAGTCCAGCTGGTAATTTGCGTATAGTACGAAACAAGCCCCGAAAGGGGCTTGTTTCGTTTCTGGCCCATGAAAATCGGCCAGCACGCTGCAGCTGTTAGCTGCAATCTGCAGCAATGATTGTTCCCGCGCAGTGCGCCAGGCCGGGGCATGCAATGTGCCTTGACGAATTCGCCAGACGCCGCTGAATCAATGTCAGAGACTAAAACGGATGAGCTGCCAGGGCGTTTCCTGCCTTGCGTATCGCTGTGCCAGATTTTCGGCGACCACGGTTGCTATCCTGCGCCCGACTTTTGTGCTGAGGCAGCTGTTGTCAGCCTGTTTCCTGCCAGCTTCCCTGACGGGCAAATATTTCTGCCAGTTCGTCTGCAGCTTTGCGCAGTAGAGGCTCATGCTGAATGATCTGTTCAAGCGAGTTTCTTAGCGTGGGGCCATGGGTAAATACTGTTGCGAAGGCCGGCTGATCATCATTGGGAATGGGTACGGCGCAGGCAACCATGCCGGAAATGAACTCTTCGTTGTCCACCCCCAGCTGCGATTCCCTGATCTTGTCGATCGCCTGTAAAAACTGCTTTTTGTCGGTAAGGGTGTTGGTGGTCAGGGCATGGATGGGCAGGTTATCCACAATACGCTGGCATTGCTCTACAGGCAGCTGCGACAGCAGCAGCTTGCCACTGGCGCTGGACCAGACTGGCACCCTGGAACCTTCCGGCAGGTAGATCTGCAATGGCCAGTTCGACAGAACCCGGTCGATATAGACAACATCGAGATCCTGCAGCATGGCGATACCGACCGTCTCGCCGATCTCAGCAGCAAGGCGCTGCAGTACTGCCTCGCGTTCCATTTTGTAATGACTGGTTTGCCACAGGCTGAGTGCCAGTTTGTGGGTTCGTTGTCCGCAAATCACTTTTCCTTGCAGATCCAGTTGCAAGAAGCCTGTCTGCTGCAGTTGCTGCAGCAAGCGATGCACGCTGGGCTTGGGGATATCCAGAAGTGAGGACAGGTCACCCGGGCTGAGTGGCAAAGGTGACTGCGCCACTGCCTCTACCAGTTGCAGCACACGCTCGACACTGGAGCCCTTTTTTCTTCTGTTGTCCATCTGGCACTGTCCTTATCAGTCATGAGTCCGAAATCTTATACCAGCTCGTCTGGGTGGTACAAAGGTCGAAGACCTGTGCTTTCAGCATGAAATAGCTTGACCGCTGGCCTTCTTTTGCTAGCATGACTATAACGATACAAAGTGTATCGATATATAAACTGAAGAAGTCCCGGGTCATGTGGGTATTTGCAGCCGGTTTTGCTTTGCAAATGCAGTTTTCGTCCGGCGGCCAGGGTTGAAATGTTTTGAGCGTAGAAGGTAGAAACATGTCGAACAGTATTGTCTTGCCGCGAATGATGGAAGTGGGACGTGATGCCTGTAAAAAACTGCCAGCGTTGCTGGGGGCATTGCAGGTCGAAAAGCCGTTGATCGTTACCGATGCGATGATGGTTCAGCTTGGCTATGTAGAACAGGTGCAGGCCATTCTGTCCGCAGCCGACATTGAGGCGGATGTTTTTGCCGATACAGTTCCAGAGCCGACAGACACTTCGATCGAGGCAGGGGTCGCGCGCGTGCGCAATGGCAGCTATGACGGAATCATTGCCCTGGGCGGCGGCAGTCCGATTGATTCGGCCAAGGCCATTGCCATCATGGGCAAGTTCGGCGGCAAGATCGGTGGCTACAGGTTCCCGCGCCAGGTGAACGAAAACGGCCTGCCGATCATTGCCATTCCAACCACGGCAGGTACCGGCTCGGAAGCCACCAGGTTCACCATCATCACCGATGAGGCCAGCAACGAGAAACTGCTTTGTGTTGGCATGGGCTTCATGCCGGTTGCGGCGATTATCGACTACGGCCTGACCATGACGGTGCCTGCACGCACTACGGCAGATACCGGTATTGACGCCATGACACATGCGATCGAAGCCTATGTCAGTCAAAGACGCAATGCCTACAGCGACCAGCAGGCGCTGGCGGCTTTGGGGCTAATAGGCCCCAACCTGCAGGATGCCTATCACGATGGCAAGAACGAGGCCGCGCGCGAAGCGATGATGCTGGGCTCGACGCTGGCCGGGATTGCCTTTTGCAACTCCTCGGTGGCGCTGGTACATGGCATGAGCCGGCCCATTGGCGCCTTTTTCCATGTGCCGCACGGACTGTCCAATGCCATGCTGCTGCCGGCGGTAACCGAGTTTTCAATTCCGGCTGCTCCTGAGCGCTATGCCGACTGTGCACGCGCGCTTGGTGTTGCTGGTCATCAGGATGATACCGGCGCAGCCAACGAGAAGCTGGTGCACTTCCTGAAGGCATTGAACAAGGAACTCTGTGTACCAACGCTGGCCGAGTTCGGTGTCGGGCAGGCCGAGTTTGAGCAATTGGTAGAAACCATGTGTGAGCAGGCCTTTGCCTCCGGCTCGCCAAACAACAATCCGCGTGTGCCAAGCAGGGAGGAGATGCTGGGTCTGTATCGCTCCATGTGGCCCGCGGTATAAACCACGCAGATGAATTAGAGAAAGCTCCGGACAGGCGCGTGAACTCGGCGCTGGGAATCAAGTGCCAGCTCCGGATTTTATTGATGAGCAGACAGGTACCAGGCAGCAGGGCGTCCGCTGAGGATGCCTGTACAAGGGCCTGGGCTTTAATTAGCGAAAGCAGAGGAAAGAATCATGCAGACAGTCGGTCATTTCATTAATGGCGAAATGCAGGTTGATACCAGCAATACCCAGCCGGTGTACAACCCGGCCACGGGCGAAGCGAGCAAGCAGGTGTCACTGGGCGATGCCAAGACCATTGACGAGGCGGTTGCCGCAGCCAAGGCTGCCTTTCCAGCGTGGCGCAAGACGCCGCCAATGCGTCGTGCGCGCATCATGTTCAGGTTCAAGCAGTTGCTTGAGGAAAATGCGGACGAAATCTGCCGCCTGATCGGTAAGGAGCACGGCAAGATTTCCCATGATGCGGCTGGTGAGCTGCAGCGTGGTATTGAAAACGTTGAATATGCCTGTGGTGCACCCGAGCTGCTCAAGGGTGAGCACAGCCGCGATGTGGGTACGGATATCGACTCCTGGAGCGAGTTCCATCCTCTGGGCGTGGTGGCCGGTATCACTCCCTTCAACTTCCCGGTGATGGTTCCGCTGTGGATGTTCCCGATGGCCATTGTCTGTGGCAATACCTTTGTCTTGAAGCCGTCCGAGCGAGATCCCAGTTCGACGCTGTTCATTGCCCGGCTGCTAAAAGAAGCGGGCTTGCCGGATGGCGTGATCAACGTGGTCAATGGCGGCAAGGAAGCAGTTGATGCAATCCTTGAACACAAGGACATAGAGGCGGTCAGTTTTGTTGGCTCAACTCCAATTGCCGAGTACATCTATAGCACTGCCACAGCCAACGGCAAACGTTGTCAGGCGCTGGGTGGTGCCAAGAACCACGCCATCGTCATGCCAGATGCCGATCTGGATAATGTGGTCAACTCGCTGCTGGGCGCCGCTTTCGGCTCCTCCGGTGAGCGCTGTATGGCGCTATCGGTGGCGGTTGCGGTAGGTGACGAGATTGCCGACCGCATGATCGAGGCGCTGCAGCAGGCCATGGGCAAGCTCAAGCTGGGTGTGCACTCAGATGCCAGCAATGACTTCGGTCCGCTGATCACTGCCGAGCACAAGGCCAGGGTGGTTGGCCATATCCAGTCCGCTGCCAAGCAGGGGGCCAGGGTGCTGGTGGACGGTTCGGATGCAGCTCCGGCAGGGCACGAAGACGGTTTCTTTGTTGGAGCCACCCTGATTGATGGTGTCACTCCCGACATGGACAGCTATCAGGCCGAGATCTTTGGCCCGGTGTTGCAGGTCATCCGCGTACAAACCATGGACGAGGCCATGCGGCTGATCAATGATCACGAGTATGGCAACGGCACTTGCATCTATACCCGCGATGGCGAGGCGGCACGCTATTTTGCCGACAATATCCAGGTGGGCATGGTTGGCATCAATATACCGCTGCCGGTACCTGTGGCCTGCCAGAGCTTTGGCGGCTGGAAGCGTTCGCTGTTTGGCGACCTGTTCATGTATGGTCCGGACGGTGTGCGCTTCTTCACTCGCCGCAAGACCATTACCCAGCGCTGGCCAAGTGCCGCCCTGCGCGAGGGCAGCCAGTTCTCGATGCCGACCCTGTAAGGCATCCTGACCGAACGCCCTGCCTTTTTTGAGGCAGGGCGTTTTTACATTTGTGCTAGTTGTCCATGGCATGGCTTTCAAGCAGAAACAGGCGCTGGCACGCAGGTGTTAAACACAAAAGGCCGGTGTTGGTCGTGGCAGCTGTGAAGGGCAAAGCAAATGGTGCTGAAAGAAGAAAAGCCGGATTCTATGAGGGGCTTGATTCGCGGGCGCTAAATCCTTAGAATGTCCGGCTCGCAAGAGTCCAAATGAGATTTTTGCCAATTTTGTCAGTTTTGCTGACTTGTTTTTTATCCAGGAGCTATTGGCCCATGAGTATGCAGGACCCGTTAGCGGACATGCTAACCCGTATCCGTAATGCCCAAATGGCTGAGAAATCCGCAGTGAGCATGCCTTCTTCACGTTTGAAGGCGGCTGTTGCCAACGTTCTGAAGAACGAAGGCTACGTTGCGGACTATCAAGTCAGCGAAGGCGTTAAACCCGAGCTCACCATCGAACTGAAATACTTCGAAGGTCGCCCGGTCATTGAAGAGCTGCAGCGCGTAAGTCGCCCAAGCCTTCGTCAGTACAAATCAGCCAGCGCGCTGCCAAAAGTTCGTGGCGGTCTGGGCGTGGCGATTGTTTCCACCAGCAAGGGCGTGATGACTGATCGCGAAGCCCGTGCTGCCGGTATCGGCGGCGAAGTGCTGTGCAGCGTATTCTAAGGGGGAAGCATGTCTCGTATTGCAAATAACCCCGTCACACTGCCAGCGGGTGTAGAGTTCAAACTGGACGGTGAAACCGTTTCAGTCAAAGGAGCCAAGGGCGCGCTGCAGATACAGCTGCATCCTTCAGTAGAGATCACCCAGGAAGCTGCGGAGATCCGTTTTGCTGCCCGTAACGGTGACCAGCAGTCCCGTGCCATGGCCGGTACTACCCGTGCACTGGTCAACAACATGGTGATTGGTGTCAGCGAAGGCTTCGAGCGCAAGTTGCAACTGGTCGGTGTTGGTTACCGTGCTCAGGTCAGCGGCAACGTAGTCAACCTGTCACTGGGTTTTTCCCATCCGGTTGAATACCAGCTGCCGGCGAACGTTACCGCCGAGACTCCAAGTGCTACCGATCTGATCCTGCGTGGTATCGACAAGCAGGTTCTGGGTCAGGTTGCTGCCGAGATCCGCGAATACCGTCGTCCCGAGCCTTACAAGGGCAAGGGTGTGCGCTACGCTGAAGAAGTAGTGCGCCGTAAAGAAGCCAAGAAGAAGTAGGGCCTAGCAAAATGAACGACAAAAAAATTTCAAGATTGCGTCGTGCACGCAAGGCACGTCTGAAAATGCACGAGCTGGAAACAGTTCGTCTGTGCGTGCATCGCTCCGCGCAGCACATCTACGCACAAATTATTTCCGCTGACGGCAGCCAGGTTCTGGCTTCTGCCTCCACTCTGGACAAGTCGCTGCGCGAAGGCGCAACCGGCAATGTCGAGGCAGCCAAGAAAGTCGGTGCACTGATTGCCGAGCGCGCCAAAGCCGCTGGCATTTCCAGTGTGGCTTTCGACCGTTCTGGTTTCAAGTACCATGGCCGTGTTCAGGCACTGGCTGATGCTGCTCGTGAAGGCGGGCTGGAGTTTTAAGTTATGTCGAATAACGAACAAAGGCGCGGCAGACGCGACGATAACAGCAACGATGAAGGTTACATCGAGAAGCTGATCCAGGTTAACCGTGTGGCCAAGACCGTAAAGGGCGGCCGCATCTTCACCTTCACCGCGCTGAGCGTTGTGGGTGACGGCAAGGGTCGTGTCGGTTACGGCCGCGGCAAATCCCGCGAAGTACCGGCTGCCATTCAGAAGGCCATGGAAGCGGCACGCCGCAACATGATCCAGGTCGAGCTGAACGGTACCACCCTGCAGTACCCGATCCGTTCGGTCCACGGTACTTCCAACGTTTACATGCAGCCTGCTTCCGAAGGTACTGGTGTCATCGCCGGTGGTGCGATGCGTGCAGTTCTGGAAGTTGCCGGTGTGCACAACGTACTTGCCAAGTGCTATGGCTCGACCAACCCGGTGAACGTGGTTCAGGCCACCTTCAAGGGTCTGAAGAACATGCAGTCCCCCGAGTCCGTTGCTGCCAAGCGTGGCAAGACTGTCGAGGAGATTCTGTAATCATGTCCCAGGCAAAAATCAAGGTGACTCAGATCAAGAGCACCAATGGCCGTCTGGCCAATCACAAAGCCTGTGTGCGCGGCCTCGGCCTGCGCCGCATTGGTCATACCGTAGAGGTTCTGGATACTCCGGAAAACCGCGGCATGATCAACAAGGCTTACTACATGCTCCGCGTGGAGGGTTAAGACATGCAACTGAATGATCTGCGTTCAGCGCCCGGCGCCCGTACCAGCAAGGTACGCCTGGGTCGCGGTATCGGTAGCGGCATGGGCAAGACTGCCGGCCGTGGCCACAAGGGTCTGACCTCCCGTTCCGGCGGTAAGGTTGCACCTGGTTTCGAGGGTGGTCAGCAGCCGCTGTACCGTCGTCTGCCAAAGTTCGGCTTCACTTCCCAGAAGCAGCTGGAGCGCGCTGAAGTGCGCACTTCCGAGCTGGCCAAGGTTGAAGGCGACCTGGTGACTCTGGTGACCCTGAAAGAAGCCAACATCATTGGTGAAAACGTCAAGTCAGTGAAGGTCATGCTGTCCGGCGAAGTGACCCGTGCAGTTACCCTGCAGGGCGTTGCTGCCACCAAGGGTGCCCGTGAAGCCATCATCGCTGCAGGCGGCAAGGTCGAAGAATAATGGCAAAACAAGGTTCTCTCTCTGCTTTGGGTGGCGGCGGCATGTCTGAGCTGTTCGCACGCTTGCGCTTCCTGCTCCTGGCAATCATCGTTTACCGGATCGGTGCTCATATCCCCGTTCCCGGTATCAACCCCGATGCCCTGGCAAACCTGTTTCGACAGAATGAGGGAACCATTCTCGACCTGTTCAACATGTTTTCCGGTGGTGCGCTGGAGCGCATGAGTATTTTCGCGCTGGGCATCATGCCCTACATTTCCGCGTCGATCATCATGCAGCTCATGACTGCCGTGAGCCCGCAGCTTGGACAGTTGAAGAAGGAAGGTGAGGCTGGCCGTCGCAAGATCAGCCAGTACACCCGCTACGGTACGCTGCTGTTGTCCCTGGTACAGGCTTTTGGCATGTCCATGGGTCTGGCCAGTCAGGGTGTGGCGTTCTCCGCCGACTTCAACTTCTACTTTGTATCCATCACGACTTTCGTGGCCGGTGCAATGTTCATGATGTGGCTTGGCGAACAGATCACCGAGCGCGGTATCGGCAACGGCATCTCGATGCTGATTTTCGCCGGTATCGTGGCTGGTCTTCCGGCCGCCATTGGTCAGTCCTTCGAGTCGGCACGTCAGGGTGACATCAACATCTTCGCCCTGATGGTAGTGGCCATCCTGGCCGTTGCGATCATCGGTTTTGTAGTGTTCATCGAACGCGGTCAGCGCCGCATCCAGGTGAACTATGCCAAGCGTCAGCAAGGCCGCAAGGTGTTTGCCGCGCAGCAAAGCCACCTGCCGTTGAAGGTGAACATGTCGGGTGTGATTCCTGCCATTTTTGCCAGCAGCATCCTGCTGTTTCCGGCTTCACTGGGCCAGTGGTTCGGCCAGTCGGAAAGCATGAGCTGGTTGAGTGACATCTCCCAGGCGCTGGCTCCGGGACAGCCGCTGAACATCATCCTGTTCAGTGCGGGTATCATTTTCTTCTGCTTCTTCTACACGGCGTTGATGTTCAACCCGAAAGAGGTTGCGGAGAACCTGAAAAGATCCGGTGCTTTCATTCCGGGCATTCGTCCGGGTGACCAGTCCGCACGCTACATCGATGGCGTCCTGACTCGCCTGACCGTTTTCGGTGCGCTGTACATGACCGCGGTTTGTCTGCTGCCCCAGTTCCTGGTTGTAGCAGCCAATGTGCCGTTTTATCTTGGCGGGACGTCTCTTTTGATTGTTGTTGTGGTTGTCATGGACTTCATGGCTCAAGTACAATCGCACCTCGTTTCAAACCAGTACGAATCCCTAATGAAGAAATCGAACATCAAGGGTTACGGCAGCGGCGGCATAATGCGCTGATTGTGGCCTGAGTTCAGGAGTGTGTAATGAAAGTTCGTGCATCGGTAAAAAAGATGTGCCGTAACTGCAAGATCATCCGTCGCGAAGGCGTAATTCGTGTGATCTGCTCGGCAGAACCTCGTCACAAGCAGCGCCAAGGCTGAGTGTGATGCACAACCCGTCTGCTAGCTAGTGTGCTAGCAGACTGATCAAAACCTACAGCATTGAAACACCTTCCCTCATTCTTGGCTTCCGGGGTCTGTGTTGCTGTCAATTGGAGTTAAATGAATGGCCCGTATTGCAGGCGTTAACATTCCGGATAACAAGCATACTGTTATCTCGCTGACCTATATCTATGGTATCGGTCGACCTACTGCACAGAGCATCTGTGCTGCAACCGGCATCAACCCGGCTGCTAAGATCCAGGACCTTTCTGACGACCAGATCGAAAAGCTGCGTACAGAAGTTGGCAAACTGACCACTGAGGGCGACCTGCGCCGTGAAGTGACCATGAACATCAAGCGTCTGATGGATCTGGGTTGCTACCGCGGTCTGCGTCATCGTCGTAACCTGCCGGTCAATGGCCAGCGTACCAAAACGAATGCTCGTACCCGCAAGGGCCCGCGCAAGCCGATTCGCAAGTAATCCTCTGGATACCGAAGGAATAAATTATGGCTAAAGCAGCTGCTCGTCCCCGTAAAAGGGTCAGAAAGACAGTGGTTGATGGCATTGCCCACATCCACGCGTCCTTTAACAACACCATCGTAACCATCACCGACCGCCAGGGTAATGCACTGTCCTGGGCTACTTCAGGTGGTTCCGGTTTCCGTGGTTCACGCAAAAGCACTCCGTTCGCAGCCCAGGTTGCAGCAGAGCGTGCCGGTCAGGCCGCCCTTGAGTTCGGATTGAAGAACCTCGAAGTAAACGTAAAGGGCCCTGGCCCTGGCCGTGAGTCCGCAGTTCGCGCCCTCAACGGTTGCGGTTACAAAATTTCCAGCATCACCGACGTGACGCCCATCCCCCACAATGGATGCCGTCCGCCGAAGAAGCGCCGCGTGTAATCAGGAGACAGTAAGAAATGGCTCGTTATATTGGTCCCAAGTGCAAACTGTCCCGTCGTGAAGGTACTGATCTCTTTCTGAAGAGCGGTTCACGCGCGATTGAATCCAAGTGCAACATTGAAACTGCTCCTGGCCAGCATGGTCAGCGTCGCGGTCGTCTGTCCGAGTACGGCAGCCAGCTGCGCGAGAAGCAGAAAGTACGCCGCATTTACGGTGTACTGGAGCGCCAGTTCCACGGTTACTACAAAGAAGCAGCCCGTCGCAAGGGTGCAACCGGTGAAAACCTGCTGCAGCTGCTGGAAAGCCGTCTGGACAACGTGGTCTACCGCATGGGCTATGGTGCTACCCGCGCCGAATCCCGTCAGCTGGTATCCCACAAGGCCATCACTATCAACGGCAAGACTGTAAACATTCCGTCTTACCAGGTTCAGCCAGGTGATGTTGTCGCTGTGCGCGAAAAATCCAAAAATCAGCTTCGTATCGCTCAGGCTCTCGAACTCTGCGCCCAGCGTGGCCGCGTCGAGTGGGTTGAAGTCGACGCAGAGAAAAAATCAGGTGTGTTCAAGAGCGTACCTGAGCGTAGCGACCTCTCCGCAGATATCAATGAAAGCCTGATCGTCGAGCTCTACTCCAAGTAAGGGCTAGAAAATAGGTGTATCCATGCAGATTTCGGTAAATGAGTTTCTGACCCCTCGTCAAATCAAGGTCGATACGGTCAGTCCGACCCGCGCCAAGATCACGCTCGAGCCTCTCGAGCGTGGCTTTGGCCACACACTGGGCAATGCGTTGCGACGCATTCTGTTGTCTTCCATGCCTGGTTGTGCGGTTGTCGAAGTTGAAATTGACGGCGTATTGCACGAGTACAGTGCCATTGAAGGTGTACAGGAGGATGTCATCGAGATCCTGCTGAACCTGAAAGGCCTGGCAGTCAAGATGCACGGCCGTGACGAGGCCACCCTGAGCCTGAGCAAAAAAGGCCCGGGCGTTGTAACCGCAGCCGATATCCAGCTGGATCATGATGTGGAAATCGTTAACGGCGACCACGTTATTGCCAATCTGGCTGACAAGGGCTCTCTGGACATGAAACTGCGCATTGCGCGCGGTCGTGGCTATGAGGCTGCAGACACCCGCTTCACGGACGAGGACGAAACTCGCACTGTTGGCGGCCTGCAACTGGACGCCCTGTTCAGTCCGGTTCGTCGTGTTTCCTATGTGGTAGAAAATGCTCGTGTCGAGCAGCGTACCGACCTGGACAAGCTGGTTATCGAGCTTGAAACCAACGGTACCCTGGACCCTGAAGAAGCGATTCGTCGCTGTGCAACAATCCTGCAGCATCAGCTGGCAGCCTTTGTTGAGCTTCAGGCAGAAGTAGAACCAGTCGAGGAGAAAGAGGAGGATGAGGTTGATCCCATCCTGCTGCGTCCTGTTGACGACCTGGAACTGACTGTCCGTTCGGCCAACTGCCTGAAGGCTGAAAGCATCTACTACATTGGCGACCTGATTCAGCGCACTGAAGTGGAGCTGCTCAAGACGCCAAACCTGGGCAAGAAATCCCTGACCGAGATCAAGGATGTTCTGGCTCAGCGCGGTCTGTCTCTGGGCATGCGGCTTGATAACTGGCCGCCGGCAAGTTTGAAAAAGGATGACAAGGCCACTGCCTGATCGTCCATCATCACCGAACAACAAGAGTTTGGTAAGGAATTGAACCATGCGTCATCGTAAAAGTGGCCGTAAACTGAACCGTACCAGCGCACACCGCAAAGCCATGTTCCAGAACATGGCGGTGTCCCTGTTTGAGCACGAACTGATCAAGACCACTCTGCCCAAGGCCAAAGAACTGCGCCGTGTAGCAGAGCCCCTGATCACTCTGGCCAAGGTTGATTCAGTAGCCAACCGCCGTCTGGCTTTTGCCCGTACCCGTTCCAATGAAGCAGTGGGCAAGCTGTTCAACGATCTTGGCAAGCACTACGCACAGCGTCCGGGCGGTTACGTCCGTATCCTGAAGTGTGGCTTCCGTGCCGGTGACAACGCGCCTATGGCGTACGTCCAGCTGGTCGATCGCGAGCAGGCAACTGCAGGCGATGCGGCAGAATAAGTCGCAAGACTGATAAAGAACCGGGCTCAGGCCCGGTTTTTTATTGCTTTCAATATAGTTGATTTGCATCAAAGCGATAAAAACGATTAGCTTTAGCTAAAACAACACTTTGTGTATCCTTTAAGTGTACCCACTCATACAGAGGTAGAAACATGGATACCAAAAGCAAACTCACTTCAGTTTCAGGTGCTCCGGTTGCCAATAACCAGGACAGCCTGACTGCCGGCGCACGCGGCCCCATGCTGCTGCAAGACGTCTGGTTCCTCGAAAAACTCGCACACTTTGATCGCGAGGTAATCCCGGAGCGTCGCATGCACGCAAAGGGTTCGGGTGCTTTTGGCGAGTTCGTGGTTACCCACGACATCACCAAGTACACCAAGGCGGCGCTGTTTTCCGAAATCGGCAAGAAAACCGAAATGTTCGTGCGGTTTTCGACTGTAGCCGGTGAGCGCGGTGCGGCCGATGCCGAGCGTGACATTCGCGGCTTTGCCATGCGCTTCTACACCGAGCAGGGCAACTGGGACCTGGTTGGCAACAACACTCCGGTATTCTTCTTCCGTGACCCGCTCAAGTTCCCGGACCTGAACCACGCGGTCAAGCGTGATCCGCGCACCAACATGCGCTGCCCGGTCAACAACTGGGACTTCTGGACCGGCCTGCCCGAGGCGCTGCACCAGGTCACCATCGTCATGAGTGACCGTGGTATCCCGGCCAGCTACCGTCACATGCATGGCTTTGGTTCGCACACCTTCAGCTTTATCAACGCCGACAACGAGCGCTACTGGGTGAAGTTCCACCTGATGACCCAGCAGGGCATCAAGAACCTGACCGACCAGGAAGCAGCCGAGCTGGTGGGCAAGGACCGTGAAAGCTCCCAGCGCGATCTGTACGAAGCCATTGAGCGCGAGGATTACCCGCGCTGGACCATGTACGTCCAGGTGATGCCAGAGGCTGATGCGGCCAAGGTACCTTACCATCCGTTCGACCTGACCAAGGTATGGCCGAAGTCTGATTACCCGCTGATCGAGGTGGGCTACTTCGAGCTGAACCGCAACCCTGACAACTACTTTGCCGATGTCGAGCAGGCAGCCTTCAACCCGGCGCATATTGTGCCCGGTATCGGCTTCTCGCCTGACCGCATGCTGCAGGGGCGTCTGTTTTCCTACGGCGATGCACAGCGTTACCGCCTGGGTGTCAACCACTACCAGATTCCGGTCAATACCCCGCGTTGCCCGTTCCACAATTACCATCGTGACGGTGCCATGCGTGTGGATGGCAACGAAGGCAGCCGCGCCCACTACGAGCCGAATACCCGGGGCGAGTGGCAGCAGCAGCCGGATTTTGCCGAGCCACCACTGCAGATTGAAGGCCTGGCCGATCGTTTCGATTACTGGGAGACCGAGCCTGACTACTTCACGCAGCCGGGCAACCTGTTCCGCCTGATGTCACCCGAGCAGCAGCAAGTGCTGTTCGAGAACACGGCGCGCAATATGGAAGGCGTACCAGAGGAAATCAAGCGCAAGCACATCGAGCATTGCAGCAAGGCCGATCCGGCCTATGGTGCAGGTGTGGCCAAAGCGATGGGCCTTGAAGCCTGAGTGTGATAGCTAGCCACAAAAAACCGGTCCTTGCGGGGACCGGTTTTTTATTGCCTGCAAGAATGTCCTTGGCTGTTTTGTGGGTTCGAATTTATTCGAACAATGGTCAGTATGCATGCCAGCATGACAAATATTTGTGCGAATGAATTCGCACCTACAAGTACGCGGCTTTGCAGCTGCCTCTGTGTAGGTTTGAATTTATTCGAACAAGCCCGGCAACGCCGGGCATTGGGCCTCGTGAGCTTCTTCCGACAGAAGAATCAAGCGTCCAGCATCGGCTTGAGAAAGCGCCCGGTATGCGACTGCTCGGTAGCTGCAATCTGCTCTGGTGTACCTGTGGCAATGATCTGTCCGCCCCTTGAGCCACCTTCCGGGCCCAGGTCGACAATCCAGTCGGCCGTCTTGATCACGTCCAGGTTGTGTTCGATCACCACAATGCTGTTACCCCTGTCACGCAGTCTGTGCAGCACATCCAGCAGCAGCTGGATATCGGCAAAGTGCAGGCCGGTGGTCGGCTCGTCAAGAATATACAGGGTCTGGCCGGTATCACGCTTGGACAGCTCGCGGGCCAGCTTCACCCGTTGTGCCTCACCACCAGACAGCGTGGTAGCACTCTGGCCCAGCCGGATATAGGACAGGCCGACATCGATCAGCGTCTGCAGGCGGCGTGCCAGGGCCGGGATGGCATCGAAGAAGGCGCGCGCTTCCTCGATGGTCATGCCCAGTACCTCGTCAATGGTCTTGCCCTTGTAGCGGATATCCAGTGTTTCGCGGTTGTAGCGCTTGCCCTTGCAGATATCGCAGGGCACATAGATATCCGGCAAGAAGTGCATTTCCACCTTGATCACGCCATCACCCTGACAGGCCTCACAACGGCCGCCCTTGACGTTGAAGGAGAAACGGCCGGGCGTGTAACCACGGGCGCGGGACTCGGGTACGCCGGCAAACAGCTCGCGGATTGGCGTGAAAATTCCGGTGTAGGTGGCCGGGTTGGAGCGCGGCGTACGGCCGATCGGGCTCTGGTCGATATCCACCACCTTGTCCAGATGCTCCAGCCCTTCAATATCCTCGTAGGGCGCGATTTCCAGCGTGGTGGCACCATTCAGGGCGGTGGCGGCAATCGGGTAGAGGGTGCCGTTGATCAGGGTCGACTTGCCCGAGCCGGAAACACCGGTAATACAGGTAAACAGGCCCAGCGGGATGGTCAGGGTGACATCCTGCAAGTTGTTGCCGGTGGCGCCGCGCAGAATCAGCATCTTGCCGGCATCTACCGGGGTGCGCTGCTCGGGCCAGGTGATCTGCTGGCGGCCGGACAGATATTGGCCGGTCAGCGAGTCGGGATGGTTCATGATCTGGTCCGGCGTACCTTCGGCAACGATTTCACCGCCATGCACGCCGGCACCCGGGCCGATATCCACCACATAGTCGGCCAGGCGGATGGCATCCTCGTCATGCTCGACAACAATCACCGTGTTGCCCAGATTGCGCAGGTGGGTCAGGGTCGCCAGCAGGCGTTCGTTGTCACGCTGGTGCAGGCCGATGGATGGCTCGTCCAGGATGTACATGACACCAACCAGGCCAGCACCGATCTGGCTGGCCAGACGGATGCGCTGGGCTTCACCGCCAGACAGGGTATCGGCACTGCGTTCGAGGGTCAGATAGTCGAGGCCGACGTTGACCAGAAACTGCAGGCGTTCGCCGATTTCCTTGAGGATCTTGCTGGCGATCTCGCCACGACGTCCGGGCAGGCTCAGCTGCTCGAAATACTGGTGGGCATCACCGACCGGCATGCGCACCACTTCGGGCAATGTCTTGTCGGCGACCCAGACGTGACGTGCCGAACTGCACAGCCTTGAGCCACCGCAGTCGGGGCAGGGCTGGGTACTCAGGTACTTGGCCATTTCCTCACGCACGCTGGTCGACTCGGTTTCGCGATAGCGGCGCTCAAGGTTGGGCACAATACCCTCGAACGGATGCTTGCGCTTGACGATGTCACCACGGTCGTTCAGATAGTTGAATTCGATGTCTTCCATTCCGCTGCCCTGCAGGATCAGCTGCTGGATTCTTTTGTCGAGCTTGCCGAACGGAGTATCGATATCAAAAACGTAATGGCTGGCCAGCGACTGCAGCATCTGGAAGTAATAGGCACTGCGCCGGTCCCAGCCGCGAATAGCGCCTTCGGCCAGCGTCAACTCCTGGTTGACCAGCCGGCGGGTATCAAAGAACTGCTTGATACCCAGGCCATCACAGCCGGGGCAGGCGCCGGACGGGTTGTTGAAGGAAAACAGCTTGGGTTCCAGCTCGCTAACAGAATGGCCGCAGTGCGGACAGGCAAAACGGGCGGAGAACACCTGTTCCAGCTCGACGCCTTCGTCCATGCTGGCAACAGTGGTAATGCCGTCGGCCAGTTGCAGTGCGGTTTCAAAAGATTCTGCCAGTCGCTGGGCCAGGTCTTCACGGATCTTGAAGCGGTCCACCACCACATCAATGCTGTTGCGCTTATTCTTGTCCAGCGCCGGCAGGTCATCCATGTCGTAGACCTTGCCATTGATGCGCAGGCGGATGAAGCCCTTGGCACGCAGCTCGTCGAGCAGGGCCAGATGTTCGCCCTTGCGCTCGCGGATCACCGGAGCCAGCAGCATGTAGCGGTGCTCGTCCGGCATGGCCAGCACGCTGTCGACCATCTGGCTGACGGTCTGTGCCTCGAGCGGTGCATTGTGTACCGGGCAGTGCGGAGTACCGGCGCGGGCATACAGCAGACGCAGGTAGTCGTAGATTTCGGTAATGGTACCCACAGTGGAACGCGGGTTGTGCGAGGTGGATTTCTGCTCGATGGAGATGGCCGGTGACAGCCCCTCGATGGTGTCCACATCGGGCTTTTCCATCATCGACAGGAACTGACGCGCATAGGCCGACAGTGATTCCACGTAGCGGCGCTGACCCTCGGCGTACAGGGTGTCGAAGGCCAGTGACGATTTGCCCGAGCCGGACAAGCCGGTAATCACGATAAGCTTGTTGCGAGGCAGGCTGAGGTCAATGTTCTTCAGGTTGTGCGTACGGGCGCCGCGTATTTCGATGGTATCCACTGCTTGATCCGGAATGACGGGAAAACGTGCAATTATACAGCTTTTGCCTGCAGCCTGCGGAGTGGACCCTGACTGCAAGGCCGGAAGCCGGCAAGGGCAGGCATGTTCGGCACGCTGGCCCCGAACCTGCTAAAATTCTTTGTTTCCATAGATTTAAGAGATGACTGCATGGATTCCCGTGTTGATTCGATGAACCAGATTGAACGCCGTGCCATGAGCGGCCTGTCGCTGGTGTTTGCTTTTCGCATGCTGGGCATGTTCATGGTGCTGCCGGTACTGGCCACCTACGGGCCCGAGCTGGCCAGCACCAGCGGTTTACCGGTGCCACTGCTGATCGGTATCGCCATTGGTGCCTACGGCCTGACCCAGGCACTGCTGCAAATTCCTTTCGGCATGCTGTCCGACCGTGTCGGGCGCATGCCGGTGATTTACGCCGGCCTGCTAGTGTTCGCACTGGGCAGCGGCGTGGCCGCCATGGCCGAGTCGATCGAGATGCTGATTGCTGGCCGGATCATCCAGGGTGCCGGTGCGATCTCCGCTGCCGTCATGGCGCTGTTGTCCGACCTGACCCGCGAGCAACACCGCACCAAGGTAATGGCCGGTATCGGCATGAGCATCGGCCTGTCGTTTGTCGTGGCCATGATTGCCGGCCCCGTCATTACCCGCTGGGTCGGGCTGTCGGGCCTGTTCTGGTTCACTTCGCTAATGGCCCTGTTCGGCATCTTCCTGATGGCGGTCTGGGTACCCAAGCCGCAAAAACAGATGCGTCACCTGGATTCGGGCATCAACCGCTCAGCGCTGCGCCGGGTGTTTGCCGACTCGCAGCTGCTGCGACTGGATGTGGGCATCTTTGTCCTGCATGCACTGCTGATGGCCAGCTTCACCGTGCTGCCGCTGGTGCTGGTCGAGCAGGGCGGCCTGCCGCGTGAAGAGCACTGGTGGGTCTATGTGATCGCCATGGTCACCGGCTTTGTCGCCATGGTGCCCTTCATCATCTATAGCGAAAAGCAGCGGCAGCTGAAAAAGGTATTCCTGGGTGCGATTGCACTGGTGGGCCTGAGCCAGCTGTATTTCTGGCTGCTGGGCTTCAATCTGGTGATGCTGGTGATTGGTGCCGTGCTGTTCTTTGCCGCCTTCAACCTGCTGGAGGCCACCCTGCCATCGCTGATCAGCAAGATCGCCCCGGCCGGAGCCAAGGGCACAGCCATGGGCATCTATTCCACCAGCCAGTTCCTGGGCGCTGCCGTTGGCGGTTTTCTCGGTGGCGGGCTCTATACTTTGGGCGGCAATGGTGCGGTTTTTGCCGGTTGTGCCGCACTGGCCGCACTCTGGTGGTTTTTTGCTGCTACCATGCAGGAACCGCCATATGTCACGAGCACGCGCTTGACGGTTGCTGGCGACAGCAGCCCCGATGAAGAGCTGTTGGAGCGACTACGCGACCAGCCTGGCGTCATGGATGCGCTTTATGTGGCAGAGGAAGCTGCGGTTTATGTAAGATTTGACAATAAATTGAACGAGCGCGAACAGCTGCAGGCAATGCTGGGCAGCTGAGACGCGAGACAAGGAGATAGCAATGGCGCGTGGTATCAACAAAGTCATTCTCATCGGCAACCTGGGTGCCGATCCGGAAACCCGCTATATGCCAAGCGGCAATGCGGTATGCAACATTACCCTGGCCACCACTGACAGCTGGAAGGACCGCAACACCGGACAGCAGCAGGAACGTACCGAATGGCACCGGGTGGTGTTCTTCGGCCGTCTGGCAGAAATTGCCGGCCAGTACCTGCGCAAGGGTTCCAAGATCTACATTGAAGGCCGCTTGCAAACCCGCGAGTGGGAAAAGGACGGCATCAAGCGCTACACCACCGAGGTGGTGGTGGACATGGGCGGCCAGATGCAGATGCTGGACAGCCGTGGTGATGGTGGCGGCTACGAGCAGTCACAAGGCCAGGGCGGTTATCAGCAGCGCGCGCCACAACAGCAGCCGCAGCAGGCACCGGCCGAGCAGCAACAGCGTCCGGCACCTGCCGCGCAAATGCCGCCAGAGCCCGCTCCGGCGCAGTCGTTTGACAACTTTGACGACGATATTCCCTTCTGATCGGCATTATCGATTGAAGTAACAAATGTCCGGCAGCCCTGGTGGTTGCCGGCACATCAGCCGGATATCCGGCTGGTGGCAGATACAACACAGCCGGCCGTTTCATATCGGCCAGAAGCCGGCCAACTGATTGAAAGGCAAAGGTCCGCATGCACTTGAAGATTGTTTTATTGGGCGCAGGCAACGCGCTGGGACAGGCCCTGATTCGCCAGGGTGCCGAGCGTGACATCAGTTTTTTCATACCGCGGCCAACCGAAGGCGGCTGGACACCGGACACCCTGACCGAACTGATGGACCAGGTGCGCCCTGATGTGGTCATCAACCTCGCCTATTACTATGACTGGTTCCAGGCTGGCCGGGTCGAACCGGCCAAGTTTGCCCACCAGGCTGAAACCGTCGAGCGGCTGGCCCAGCTGTGCAAGCACTATCAGAGCATCCTGATTCAGCCTTCCAGCTACCGTGTGTTTGACGGGGTTCGTGCTACCGCGTACAGCGAGAAACACGACTGCAATCCGCTCAGCCCGCGCGGCCAGGCATTGCTGGCAATGGAAGAGAGCGTGCGCTCGATCTGCTCGCGCTACATCATTTTGCGCTTCGGCTGGCTGCTGGATGACAGCATCGACGGCATGCTTGGCCGGGTGCTGCAACGGGCCCGGGACCATGAAAGCATGGAGATGGCGGATGACCGCCGTGGCAATCCGACACCGGTAGACGATGCGGCCCGTGTGCTGGTGGCCATCCTCAATCAGCTGGACTGCAATGCTCCGCTCTGGGGTACCTACCAGTACGGCGGCCAGGAAGCGGCGACCACATTGGCGGTGGCCGAGGCCATTCTGCAGGAGGCCAAGGCCTGGCAGTCGGACATGCAGCTGGAAGTGATTCCACGGCCGCATGCCCACTTTGAAGATGCACAGATTGAGCCCCAGCATGGCGTACTCGACTGCAAGAAGATTACCCATGTGTTCGGTATCAAGCCACGCTCCTGGCGCATGGGGCTGGCCGAGCTGCTGGACAACTACTACCGCAACGTCTGAACGGCCCCGCCGGCAGGCTGATTATTACAGGTGATCATGGACCCAAGAAGCCAGGTGCTGCTGCGGCAGGCCGAATATTTTACCGGCAGCCTGCTGCTGGCCGGTGCCCCTGCTGACGAGCTGCTTGACGAATTGCCACAGGCGCAGGCCTGGAGCTGGCAGGCTGATGAATGGCAGATCCTGTTGCGACGCCACTCGGAGGCGTTGCACTTTGGTCATCAGGCTCCGCAGCTGCAGGTCGAAAGTGCAGTGCTGTTTCTGCCCAAGTCCCGCGAATTGACCGAATATCTGCTGCAGCAGCTGGCGCGCTTGCCGGGTTTGCAGCGGCTGTTTCTGGTCGGCGAGAAAAGGGCCGGCATCGAGCGCGCGGCCAAACAGCTGGCGCAGTTCGGTAAAAGCTGGAAGCTGGACAGTGCCCGCCATTGCCAGCTCTGGCTCTGTGAACTGGAGCCGGAAGCAGTACAAAGGGTTACAGAACAAGACTGGCAGCAGGACTTTGCCATCCAGCTGCCAAGCGGACAGCAGCTTGAGCTGTGCAGTCTGCCCGGAGTATTCAGCCATGGCCGGCTGGACAAGGGTACCGCGTTGTTGCTGGAACATCTGGATGCATTGCCGAGCGGTACCCTGCTGGACTTTGGCTGCGGTGCTGGCGTGATTGGTGCCGCACTGAAAACACTGTATCCGGACAGCTCCGTGAGCATGCTGGATGTGGATGCCTTTGCCGTTGAAAGCAGCAGGCGCACCCTTGAGCGCAACGGTCTGCAGGCTGAGGTGGTGGCTGGTGCCGGTATTGCCGATGCGCCACACCAGCTGGCGGCCATTGTGACCAATCCGCCATTTCACAAAGGTGTGCATACGCATTACCAGGCCACCGAAGACCTGCTCAGGCAGGCATCAGTACATTTGCGTCCGGGAGGAGAATTGCGTCTGGTCGCCAACAGTTTTCTGCGCTATCCGGAGCTGATCGAGACGCATCTTGGGCCTTGCCGGGTGCTGGCCGAGCGGGACGGCTTCCGTGTCTATGCCGCCAGGCGTGCAGAGTAAGGGGAAAGTGAAGTGAGTCAGTCGTTTATTTTTGATGTGGAAGGCAGCGAAGCCTTTGACCAGCTGGTAATCGAGAATTCGTTTGCCAAACCTGTGCTGGTGGACTTCTGGGCCGACTGGTGTGCGCCCTGCAAGGCGCTGATGCCGGTGCTGGAAAAGATTGCCACCCACTACAATGGCGAGTTCCTGCTGGCCAAGGTCAACTGTGATGTCGAGCAGGAAACCGTTGCCCACTTCGGTGTGCGCAGCCTGCCGACCGTGGTGCTGTTCAAGGATGGCCAGCCGGTGGACGGTTTTGCCGGAGCCCAGCCCGAATCACAGATTCGCGAGATGCTGGCCAAGCATGTGGCCGAGCCCGAAGAGATTGTCGTCACGCCACAAGAGCAGGCCGAACAGCTGTTCGCCGAAGGCGCCTATGCCGAGGCGGAAGCTGTGTTGCAGGCCATGCTGCAGGAAGACAACAGCAATGAACCGGCGTTGATCCTGTATGGCCGTTGCCTGATCGAGCGCGACGCACTGGACGAGGCGGCGCAGGTGCTGGATGCGGTCAAGGGTGACGAGCACAAGCATGAACTGGCTGCTGCAAAGGCGCAGCTGACCTTTTTGCGCAAGGCTGGCGAACTGCCTGAAGTGGCCGAGCTGAAGAGCCGGCTGGCGCAGAACCCGGCTGATGACGAAGCTGTCTATCAACTGGCAGTGCAGCAGCTGTCACGTCAGCAGTACGAGCCGGCGCTGGAGTCCCTGTTACAGCTTTTTGTGCGTAACCGTGAATATGGCGGTGGCGCACCACACGAGACGCTGTTACAGGTGTTCGAGCTGCTGGGCAGTGCACACCCGCTGGTGATCCAGTACCGCAGAAAGCTGTATCAGGTTCTTTACTGATAGCTTCTGCGTACTTTCAACAGAATTGAAAACGGGCGCACAGGCGCCCGTTTTTTCTGGCAGGGTACAGATCAGAACCTGTAACCCAGGCCCAGCATGTAAACCACCGGCTTGACGTCCAGCTTCACCTTGGCAGCGGCAGCACCGTCTGCGGCATGCAGGGTGGCCTTGGTGCTCAGGTCGATATAGCGGATCTGGCCGTTGAACATCAGGTTATCGGTCAGCATGTAGTCGGCACCAACCTGTGCTGCCCAGCCCCAGCTGTCCTTCAGGCGCATGCCCGAGTAACCGCCATCCTTGTTGGCCCTCTCGTCGAAGAACAGTGTGCGGTTAACACCCAGGCCGACATAGGGCTGAAAGGCGGAGGCCTTGTTCATGGGGTAGTAGACAGCGCTCAGGGTGGGCGGCAGCGCTTTGAATTTGCCGAGCTTTTTATCCAGGGAAAGGCCTTGTTGTTTGGCAGTCAGCTCAAACGGGCTGGCGGCCAGCAACTCGATGCCGATATGGTCGGTCAGCATGTAGGCAAAGTTCAGGCCCAGCTGGGTGTCATTGTTCAGGGTGGCTTTGGTGCCTGCCTGTTTGCCACCAAGGGCTGCAACTTTGATCTTGCCTGAGTTTTCGTGAGTACCAAGCTGAATGGCACCGGCACGAACAATGATGTCACCGGCTTCGTGTGCGAAGGAGGCGGGGGCGGCTGCGGCGGTTGCCAGCAGGCTGGTTGCGAGAATAATACTGCGCATTGCTATGCTCCATGAAGGATGAGCGGTGGGTGAAAAATTCCTCGCCGCAATCATAGGCCTCGCCTTTGTAGGGTTATTGACCGACATCAATTAGCATGCTTATTACATGGGTATTTCTGCGGGTTTATCCGATCCATATCAATTTTTGCGGCAGCTTTATGGGACGAAAACGAGTAGAATCCACCCAGTCCCGTTTCCATGCTGAGGTCACCATGTCTCCACGTACCACTCTGAGCCGTTTTTTGATCGAACAAACCCGTGCGCACCAGACGCCGGCAGAGCTGCGCTTTCTGATCGAAGTCGTAGCCAGGGCCTGTAAGGTCATCAACTACCACATTGGCAAAGGAGAGCTGGGCGGCGCGCTGGGCAACCAGGGCACCGAAAACGTACAGGGCGAAATGCAGAAGAAGCTGGATGTGATTTCCAACGAAATTCTGCTGGAAGCCAACGAGTGGGGTGGTCACCTGGCCGCCATGGCTTCGGAAGAAATGGAGAAGCCCTACCAGATTCCCGGCTGCTTCCCGAAAGGCTCCTACCTGCTGGTATTCGACCCGCTGGACGGCTCCAGCAACATCGATATCAACGTATCCGTGGGTACCATCTTTTCCGTACTGAGCTGCCCGGACAGCGTTGACGTTGGCGGCACCCTGGAAGATGAAGACTTCCTGCAGCCAGGCGTCAAACAAGTTGCGGCAGGCTATGCCATCTATGGCCCACAAACCATGCTGGTGCTGACCCTGGGCAATGGCGTCAAGGGCTTTACCCTGGATAGCGAAATGGGTTCCTTTGTGCTGACTCACGACAACATGTCGATCCCCGAGGAAGCTGCCGAGTTCGGTATCAACATGTCCAACATGCGCCACTGGGAAGAGCCGGTACAGCGCTACGTCAACGAGATGCTGGCCGGCAAGGAAGGTCCGCTGGAAAAAGACTACAACATGCGCTGGACCGCCTCGATGGTGGCCGATATCCACCGTATTCTGGTGCGTGGTGGTGTCTTCATGTATCCATGGGACCGCCGCATGGACAATGAGAAGGGCAAACTGCGCCTGATGTACGAAGCCAACCCCATGGCGATGATTGTCGAGCAGGCCGGTGGTGCCGCCACCAATGGCCGGATCCGCATCATGGACGTACGTCCGGAAAAGCTGCACGAGCGGGTACCTGTATTCATGGGCTCGAAGCAGGAAGTGGAACGGGTCACCAAGTACCACAAAGAAAAGGGCTGATCGCCCGCAGGCTTTACCAGCACCCGGCAATTGCCGGGTGCTTGCTTTGTGCGTAACGGAAATGAACTGAGACCGGGCAGGGCTGGCATGGCAGCTTCGAACCGGCCAGGAAAATAACAGGCAGGATTATCAATGAAGGTACTGATTCAGCGGGTGTCATCAGCACGGGTTGACGTGGATGGAGAAAGTGTTGGCGAGATCGGCCGGGGCGTGCTGGCGCTGGTTGGCCTGGAGCCTGATGACGGTCAGCCGCAGCTGGAAAAGATGCTCAACAAACTGCTCAACTATCGAATTTTTGCCGACGACGAGGGGCGCATGAATTGCTCGCTCAAGGACATCAATGGCGGCTTGCTGCTGGTGTCGCAGTTCACGCTGGCGGCCGATACCCGCAGCGGCCTGCGTCCGGGTTTTTCCACGGCAGCCGCACCGCAACTGGCAGAAGAGCTGTTCGAGCATTTTGTCGGCATGGCACGGCAGGCCTGGCCGCAGGTGGCAACCGGCAGCTTTGGTGCCGACATGCAGGTGAGCCTGACCAATGACGGGCCGGTAACCTTTTTACTGCAGGTTTGATGCGGGTATCCGTTGTGCGAATTTATTCGAACACCCTGCACAGCCATGAACACAGACTCGATAGAAAGCACGCAACAAGTCGCATCCGGCGGCGAATTTTGCTATAATCCGGCCTCTTTTTTGCTTGTCAAGCCCTTGTCGGCTCTGTCCCCATGAAGCTTTTTGTCAAACCTTTTGCTGAAATCACCATCAAGAGTCGTCCGGTGCGTCGTCAGTTCATTCTGCAACTGAGCCGCAACATTCGTAACGTGCTCAAGGATCTGGACCCTAATATCCGCACCTCCGGTGAGTGGGACAACATCGATGTGGTCACCGACCTGGCCGATCCGGCGCTGCATCAGCAGATGATCGAGCGGCTGCGCAACCTGCCCGGCATTGCCCATTTCTATCAGGTGCTGGACTT
>CAZKTB010000004.1:0-4368 GCA_964555485.1 uncultured Thiopseudomonas sp.
TTCGGCGATGGACTGGGCCAGCATGTAGGCAGGAGTGGTGACCAGACAGTTGCCGGAGTCGACTACAACATTCTCCACGGCACAGACCTGGTGTTTGGCACCCATGGCTTCCAGTGCCTCGGCCGTACCTTCATCGTCACCGATGGTGCAGGTTACGCCTTCGCCAAAGATCCGCACCGATAGCGCGGGTGCGATGCACATCAGGCCGATCGGCTTTTTCGCATCACGGAATTCGCCGATGGCAGCCAGCACATCCGGGTCCACTGTGCAGTCCGCGCCCTTGACGGCAAAATCGGACAGGTTCTTGGCCGCGCCAAAACCGCCGGGCAGGATCACCGCATCAAAGTCCGCGGCTTTCAGTTCGCGAACATCCTTCGCCTCACCACGGGCAATACGTGCCGATTCGACCAGTACGTTGCGGCTTTCATCCGCTTCTTCACCGGTCAGGTGGTTGATGACGTGCATTTGCGGTTTGTCTGGTGCGAAGCACTGCACCTGTGCACCCTGCTGGCTCAGGCGCAGCATGGTCAGGACCGTCTCATGGATTTCAGAGCCGTCGTACACACCACAGCCGGACAAAATCATTGCTACTTTCTTGCTCATTTTCTGTTCCTTTTTTGTTACCCATGTATTGGCGGCACGACATGGACATCGCCAACATGCCGCTTGCGCAATGGTTTGCGCACCGTTGCGGTATATGGCAAAGCAAAGCCTGCGCGACCAAGGATGGTCGCGCCGGAGCCTACAGGGATGTACTCGTGGCGTCTTTGTGTGTCATATACCGCAACGGTGCCGGCACGGATATCCTGCCATGCCAAACAACCTGCCTTTCAAGCTAAGATAGCACCATTAGTCCAAGGAATGCCCCGTGCCCGATCTCTACTTACGTCTTGCCCTGCCCACTCCGCTACGTCGCCTGTTCGACTATCGCGCACCGGCCGGAGTGCCTGCCGAACTCTGGCAGCCCGGCGTGCGGGTACGGGTGCCCTTCGGCAGCCGCAAGGTAGTGGGCATTCTGGTGGAGACCACCGCCACCACCGACATTCCTGCCGACAAGGTGCGTGATGCCCTTGAGTTGCTGGACGAGCGCCCACTGTTCGAGCCGCCATTGCTGGAGCTGATCCGCTGGACAGCCAGCTATTACCAGCACAGCCTGGGCGACACCTTCAGCTGGGCCATGCCGATCCTGCTGCGCCAGGGCGAGCCGGCCGCAGCGCAGAAAAAGATTTTCTATCAGGCCGCTGCCGACGCAACTGTCGAGGACCAGCGCATCAAGAACGCTCCACGCCAGCGTCAGGCGCTGGAGGCGGTATTGCAACACCGCCAGGGACTGGCCCACGAGCAGCTGCACAATCTTGGCATCCAGAAAACCAGTATCGATGCCCTGGTGGAAAAGGGCCTGCTGTTCAAGGAGCAGCGCAGCCTGAACACGGCCCGGCCCGGCGGCCCCCTACTGGCCCAGCCGTCACTCAACCTGAATGCCGAGCAGCAGCTGGCGGTGGATGCGGTCGGCAAGGCGCTGCATCGCCATCAGGTGTTTCTGCTGGCCGGCGTGACCGGTAGCGGCAAGACCGAGGTATACCTGCACCTGATCGAGCAGGTGCTCAAGCAGGGTCGTCAGGTGCTGGTGCTGATTCCCGAAATCAACCTGGGTCCGCAAACCATCAACCGCTTTCGCCAGCGCTTCAACGTGCGGGTGGCACTGCTGCACTCCGAGGTGAATGACCGTGAACGCCTGAACGCCTGGCTTGCCTCAAGGGACGGCGCTGCCGAAATCGTCATTGGTACCCGTTCGGCATTATTCACGCCCTTCAAGGACCTAGGCCTGATCGTTATCGATGAAGAACACGACGGCTCCTACAAGCAGCAGGATGGTCTGCGCTATCACGCCCGTGATCTGGCTCTGGTACGGGCACGGCGGCTGGGCATCCCTGTCCTCATGGGCTCGGCCACGCCGTCACTGGAAAGCCTGTACAACGCACAAAACGGTCGCTATGCCCTGCTACGCCTGAACCGGCGCGCCGGCAGCGCGCAGGCACCAACCTTCCAGCGTCTGGACGTGCGCAGTCTGCCGCTGGACTCGGGCATCAGCCTGCCACTGCAAAAGGACATCGAACGCACGCTGGCCGCCGGTCAGCAGGTGCTGGTGTTTCTCAACCGCCGCGGCTTTGCTCCGGTATTGATGTGCCAGGACTGCGGCTGGATGGGCGACTGCCACTCCTGCGATGCACGACTTACCCTGCACCAACGCTACAACGAGCTGCGTTGTCACCATTGCGGCCATATCGAGCAGCGCCCCCATGCCTGCCCCAAGTGCGAGAGCCTGCAACTGCATCCGGTCGGTGCCGGTACCGAGCGTGCCGAAGAACGGCTGCAATTGCTGTTTCCCGACATTCCGGTGGTGCGTATCGACCGAGACAGCACAGCACGCAAAGGCTCGCTGGATGCCATGCTCAACATCATCCAGCGCGGCGAGCCCTGCATTTTGCTCGGCACGCAAATGCTGGCCAAGGGGCACCACTTTCCACAGGTAACCCTGGTCGCCATCCTGAATGCCGACGGCGGCCTGTTCTCGGCCGACTTTCGCGCCAGCGAGCGCATGGCCCAGCTGATCATCCAGGTGGCCGGTCGCGCCGGTCGCGCCGAAGTGCCTGGCAGGGTGATCATCCAGAGTCATGTTGCCGACCATCCGCTGCTGATCCAGCTGACCGAGGAAGGCTACTTCGCCTTTGCCGAACAGGCACTGAACGAGCGCCGTGCCGTGCAGCTGCCACCTTATACGCATATGGCACTGCTGCGGGCCGAAGCCCTGAACCCGCAGCATGCCGACGATTTTTTGCGTGATGCCGCCAGCTTGCTGGAGCAACTGGCCGAACCACTGCAAGCGCAGGAAGTCGAGTGCCTGGGACCTGTTGCCGCACCCATGGAGCGGCGTGGCGGACGCTATCGTGCGCAGTTGCTGTTCATCGCCAGTCAGCGCGGGCCATTGCACCGCTTGCTGCATGCTCTTTGCTTCAATCTTGAGCAGCTGCCCAGCAGCCGTCAGGTGCGCTGGTCACTGGATGTGGACCCGGTAGATCTGTACTGACGATTCAGCCCCCTCAGCAAACTGGCCATACGTCCAAACACCTGTCCTGCAGCTTTTCTGTCAGACCAATTAATTGTCGCCAGATCATACTGTCGTAATGTTTCGTACAGGTTTAAACTTGCTTTATTGCCATCCATCCTTATGATGTAAGCACTTAGTCAAAACAAGGTTATATTTTGTCTTGCTCAAGGGCCATGCGCCCACCCCTCTGTTATCCGCATGCCGTTTCCTCAACGGCAAGAATGGATACGCCCTTCTTTTCCATCCTTCGTTTATATCCGGCTTTGGGCATTCCCTTATAGCTGAAACGCCCTTTCGCATCAGCTGGACCTTTCTTTTTACAACCTGGACATTCCGGTTAATATCATGAACAAAGACAACATGAGGCATATGGGCCGTTTTGCTGCCGACCTGCGCATGCAAACCAGCCCGCAAAATGCCGCACTCGATACCCGTATCGATCGCTTTACATTCTTTTCCGTACTGGCTCTGCTGTTTGCCGTACTCGTACCGCTGGTCCTGTTTCCCGAACAGGGTGCCAACTGGGTAGAGCAGGCCAAGGTTTTCATTACCGACACCTTTGGCGTGTTTTACCTGCTGATTGGCGTGCTCGCGGTGATGTTTGTGGTCTACATTTCACTCTCCGACATCGGCAACATCAAGCTTGGCCGCCCCGAAGAAGAAGTTGAGTTCAAGACCGCTTCCTGGGCAGCCATGATGTTCTGTGGCGGTATTGGTGCCAGTATCCTGTACTGGGGCATCATCGAGTGGGCCTACTACTACCAGGGCCCTCCGTTCAATCTTGAACCCGGCTCGCCGGATGCCATCCGCTGGGCCACCACCTACGGCATGTTCCACTGGGGACCAGTGGCCTGGGCCATCTACCTGCTGCCGGCCATTCCCATTGCCTACTTTGCCCATGTGCGCAACTCGCCCAGGCTGAAAGTCAGCCAGAGCCTGATGCCGCTGCTCGGCGAAAAGGCAGTGATGAGCAACTGGGCCAAACTGGTCGATGTGTTCTTCGTTTTCGGCATGATCGGTGGTGGTGCCACCACCCTGGGCCTGGCCTCGCCGATGGTGACCGAAGGCTTGCACCGCCTGTTCGGCATTCCGGTCAACCTCTGGACCCAGCTGGCCGTACTGTTGGTAACCGCTGCCATTTTTGCCTTTAGTGCCTTCCGTGGGCTCAAGGGCGGAATCCAGCTGCTGTCCAACATCAACTTCTATCTGGCGCTGCTGTTCCTGGTAATAGTCTTCTTTGCCGGCCCCAGCCTGTTCAT
>CAZKTB010000004.1:4468-20903 GCA_964555485.1 uncultured Thiopseudomonas sp.
CCGATGAGCTGGATCATGATGGCGATATTCACGCTGCTGGCGATAATTTTCACTGCAACCACTTTCGACTCCATCTCCTACATCCTGGCCTCGGTGGTACAGCGTGAAGTGGACGACGAGCCACATCGCTGGAACCGTCTGTTCTGGGCATTCAGCCTGTGTCTGATGCCTGCCGTACTGATGTTTCTGGGTGGCCTGTCCACGCTGCAAACGGCATCGATCATGTCGGGTGCACCGCTGCTGATAATCATGACGTTGCTGATGGTTTCCACTATCAAGGCGGCCAGATACGACCTGCATTACCAGCCTGATTACAGCCTGAGCACCATCCATATCGAGGAGCTGCCAGAGTCCGCCCCCTGGGAAGAGGGTGAAACTTCCGAAGCGCCGGAAGGGTCGGTACTGGCGATGCAGGCCGAATACGAGGAGCTGCGCCTGCAGCAGGAAGAAGAGCAAAACGGTGAACAGGCGGATGAAGGGTCTGCCGGACGTCCGGACTGATCATCCGGTAATTTCTACCGTCGCTTAAACGATTGCGGGGCATCCGGTACATCACCAGGTGCCCCGCTTGCTTTGTAGGTACGAATTCAGTCGCACAATAAGACGATCATTTTGTGCGGATAAATCCGCACCTACAAACACTACTCAGTGTCATACCTCAGCGGCACGTCCACCTGCACAAGATCTGTGGGAGGGGGCTTGCCCCCGACAGCAATGACCGGCCTTCTCAGGGGCAAGCCCCTTCGTACAGGTTACTGTTCCTGCCCGTCGCGATCGCGGTAGCCGAGCAGGTAGAGGATGCCGTCCAGCCCCAGGGTGGAGATCGCCTGGCGGGCGCTTTTCTTCACCAGCGGCTTGGCACGGAAGGCCACACCCAGCCCGGCCAGGCCCAGCATCGGCAGGTCGTTGGCACCATCGCCCACGGCGATGGTCTGCTCCAGCCGCAAACCCTCGCGATCGGCCAGCTCCTGCAACAGGTCGGCCTTGCGCTGGGCGTCAACGATCGGGTCAATCGCGCGACCAGTCAGCTTGCCATCGACAATTTCCAGCTCATTGGCATAAACGTAATCGATGCCCAGCTTGTCCTGCAGGTGGCGGGCAAAATAGGTGAAGCCGCCGGACAGGATGGCAGTCTTGTAGCCAAGGCGCTTGAGCTCGGCAAACAGGGTTTCGGCGCCTTCGGTCAGGCGCAGCGACTGGGCAATCTCTTCCAGCACATCCTCGCTAAGGCCTTCCAGCAAAGCCAGGCGCTCGCGGAAGCTGGCCTTGAAGTCCAGTTCGCCCTGCATGGCACGCTCGGTGATGGCGGCAACCTGCTCGCCCACGCCGGCGGCAATCGCCAGCTCGTCAATCACTTCGTGCTCGATCAGGGTGGAATCCATGTCGAAGACCGCCAGACGGCGATTGCGGCGGTAAACGCTGTCACGCTGGAAGGCGATATCCACGTTAAGCTCCTGCGCCACGCTGAGGAACTCGGCACGCAGGGCGGCGACATCGGCCGGCTCGCCACGCACGGAGAACTCGATGCAGCCCTTGCCCTTGTCAGCCGGCATGTCCAGCGGCATGCGGCCGGACAGGCGATCGATATGGTCGATATTCAGGTTGTACTTGGCGGTGATGGTGCTCACCCGCTGCAGCTGCTCGGCAGTCACCTTGCGTGTCAGCAGCGTGACTATGTAGCGCGATTTGCCCTGGCCGGCTACCCAGTTCTGGTAGTCCTGCTCGGCAACCGGGGTGAAGCGAACCTGTTGATCCAGCTTGTAACCGGTGAACAGCACGTTTTTCAGGACATCGGCAGACTGGCTGCCGGAAGTGATCTCCACCAGGATGCCAAATGACAGGGTGTCATGAATCACCGCCTGGCCAATATCGAGAATATTGACATCGCTTTGCGACAGCGCAGCCATGATGGCAGCGGTCAGGCCCGGGCGATCCTCACCGGTAATGTTAATCAGGACAATCTCACGCAAGACTGCAGTCTCCAGACAATGGCCAGCCTGATTTTCAGCCAGGCAGGCCGGAAATTTACCGTCCCGCATTCTATCCTGAAACCACGGGATGTGCAGCCTGCACTGCTGCTGCAGTCGTGTCTTTGCTATACTTCGTGCCCGTTTCACTACCTGTTCAGGCCAGTCCATGACCCAACACGCACGACAGCAGACATCCGGCATCAGCCTTACCCAGCGCATTCTCGGTTTATGCCTGCTGCTCATTGCCCTGGTCATTGCAATCCTGATCGGCATGACCGCCCGTCAATTCAATGCCTCCATCCAGCAACAGGCGGATGCCATAGGTGAAGCACTGGTAACACATACGGCACAGGCGGTTGCTCCTCCTCTGGCCCTGTCGGATACGCTGGGACTGGCAGCTGTTCTGCGCGAGCTGGCCGACAACCCCTATGTAGCCCATGCGGCACTCTACAGTGTCGATAACCGGACCCTGGCCGAAGCTGGCCGGCGTCCGAAAGCGGGCAGGATCAACGGTCTGTATACCCGCTCCATCGCGTTTGAGCACGTGATTGCCGGGCAGCTGCATGTACATATTGACGTCAAGCGACTGCAGCAGCCCCTGTATGGCAACCTGCAAGGCTTGATGCTGCTTGGCATTCTACTGTTGCTGGTATCGGTGGTGGCACTGGCCCGCATTGCCCGCTCGATCAGCCAGCCGCTGGATGATCTGCAGCAATGGCTGGCTCGTCCACTGGGCCGGGCCCCGCACCAGCAGCGTGGTGACGAAATCGGCCAGCTGGCCCGCTCACTGGATCAGCATTTCAACCTGCCGGGCAGTGCAACTCCCGAAACTGGTGAATTGTCCGGAGAAGCCGAAGCTGATGCGACTGTGGCAAATCCCGTAGAGGCTGATGAAGACACTTCCGGAGACAGTCCGGAGCACATGGAAGAGGAAGATCTGCTGCCAGAGCACTGTGCCGTACTGGCTGTTGACCTGGACCTGGGCAGCGGCATGTACGAACTTGACGAACAGCGTCACGAACAACTGCTGGACCACTATGCCCAGACTCTGGAAGAGGTTGCCACCAGCTATCAGGGCCGCATGCTGGAGCTGGCCGACGGTCGTGTGCTGATGCTGTTTCAAGACGATCGGGACAACCATGTTGCCGATGCCCTGTGCGCGGCCGAGTTGTTGCGGGCGTTTTCCCACGCCCTGCAAATGGAGATTGCCGACAGCGGTATCAGCCTGGCCATGCAGTTGGGGGTTGCCCACGGCCCTGCAGTAATGGACCTAAGCGAAGAAGGACTGTTGCAGCATCCGGCCATTACCGAAGCACTGGAACTGGTACGTCATAGCCGTAACCTGGTGTTGCTGGGCCAGTCGGTTACCGGGCATCCGCAGACTTCTTGCGCAAGCATCCGCAGCATTGCCCGCCCGGCAGGCGCCTGTTGTATTGAACGTATTTTACCGCCCAGTTCCGAGCAGCTGGATGCACAACTACAGAGCCTGATGCAGTTGATTGCGCAAGACTGATCCACGACATGCAGCATGCGGGCCTGCGGCCCGAAAACCTCATGCTGCTGTCAGCAATAAAGCATGATCATTAGTCAGAACCGGTAGACTTCCAGCTCCTGCGCCAGCTCCATCAGCGGCATGCCACCTTCCTTGCGACTGCTGGCCTGGCTGTTTTCCTGGCTGCGCACCTGTCGGGCTTTTTCCGCCTGGCGCTGGTTGTCTTGCAGCTGGCGCACGGCTTCTGCCAGCTGCTCCGACAGCTGCACCAGCAAATCGCTTTGCGCGCGCACCTGGCTGGCCAGCTCTTCCTCGTGCTCTGCCTGCAGGGTCAACACCTTGCTGTTGCGTACCTCACCGCCAGCATCAAGCAGACGCCACTGGGCTTCCAGCACTGCCGGCTCATCTTCGCCGGAATCAAGCCGGCTGATGCTCAGCACTATCTGTGCGCCGGGCTTGACGCCAATACGGTCCGGATAGAGTGCAACATGACTGCTGCCCAGGCGCATGGCCAACTGGCGTAGCAGCAGCTGTCCCACTTCGTCTTCCAGATTGCCGGCCCAGCGGCCAGTGCGGCTGACATTCAGCCGGCCATCGGTCTGACGCTGCATGATCTGCTCACGCTGCAGGTAGTCGGCGAGCTTTACCGGCCCGAGCAACACGGCAGTCTCCTGGTGCGTGCTGACCACAGCCTCGCCGGGCGCCTGCAGCTGATAAAACTCGCTGGGGGTCACCAGGCTACAACCTGCTCCGGTCAGCATGACAGTAGCCATCAGCCAGTGCAGCGGGCGGTACAGGGTTTTATTCTGTTTCATTCTTTCCTGCCAAAAATCAAGGACTGCGGCTGCTGCTCAATCGCCTGCGCCGTACGTTCCAGTGTCTTGCTGGCACGGGAGGCATTTTGCAGCGCCTGTATCAATTCATATTGCAACTCGGAAGCCGGACTCAGACTGCGGCGACCTTCGCTGACCAACTGGTTGGCACCTTCAAGTGTTTGCTGTGCTCCGGCTGCCACCCGTCTCACCTCGGCCAGTGCCTCCCTGAGCTCCTTGCTGCCTCCATCCAGATTTTTCAGCAAGACCGGCATGCTCTGCTCCAGCTGACCGGCGATGGTATTCAGGCTGCCGAGCAAATCGTTGATGCCGCTTATGCTGCCCTCCAGCTCCGGCAATCCGAGCAGGGTTTCCAGTTTGGCCATGGTGCGGTTCGCTGCTTCCAGGGTTTCCTTGAGTGGCACGGTGCGCAGACCATCAGCCAGGTCGTGTACCAGGTCGGCAAGCTGGTCAATACGTGAGGGTACGGTAGGAATGGCAACCAGACCGGTTACATCGTTATTGCGTACATAGCCGGGCTGGCCGGGGAAAAAGTCCAGCGCAACAATCGCCTTGCCGGTCAGCAGGCTTGGCACCTGCAGCTGGGCACGCAGGCCGCGCTCGACCAGCAGGGCAATCGAGCGGTCCAGCTGCGGACCGGTATTGGCCTTGGTGCCGCTCTCGGTATTGATGCGGATAACCACCGGCATGATGACGTCATTGATCCGCCGGTCATAGGACAGGCGGATGTCACGCACGTTGCCGACCTTCACGCCGCGATAGGTAACATCTGCGCCCACATCCAGTCCGTCCAGCGCTCCGGTGAAGTAAACAACATACTCCACCGGCTTGCTCCAGACGCTGTCACGGGCCAGCATCAGCACTCCGCCGATCAGCAGCACCAGGCCGCTAAGCAGGAAAATGCCGATCCAGAAGGGTTTGCGGGTTTCGTTCATGCATGCTCTCCGGCAGCAAAGGAGTCGCCACGGCGCAGAAATCTCTGTACCTCTTCGGGGCCGTGGTCGAGTAATTCTTGCAAACTGCCCAGTGCAATCTGGGTGCGGGTTTTATTATCCAGAAACAGACAGGTATCCGCTACCCGATAAATGCTGGGCAGCTCATGGGTGACCAGCACGATGCTGGCACCCAGGCTGTCACGCAACTGCAAGATAAGTTCATCCAGCGCCATTGAGCTGAGCGGGTCCAGCCCGGCTGAAGGTTCATCGAAAAACAGCACTTCCGGGTCCAGTGCCAGCGCCCGCGCCAGCCCGGCACGCTTGCGCATGCCACCCGACAGCTCGGCTGGGTACAGGTGATCGGTACCGGCCAGCCCGACCAGTGACAGCTTTAGCGAAGCCAGCTCGTAACGCTCCAGCTGGCTCAGTTCGGGCCGCCAGGTCTCCAGCGGCAGGCAGATGTTCTCGCGCAGGGTCATGGCGCCCCAGAGGGCGACGTTCTGGTAAAGAATGCCGAAATGCTGCTGCAGCACGGCCCTCTCTTCGCTGCTGTGAGCCCAGTAGTCATCGCCACGGAACAGAACGCGACCGGCCAGCGGCGCCTGCAGACCGATCAGGTGGCGCAGCAGTGTACTCTTGCCGCAGCCACTACCGCCCATGACGACAAATACCTCGCCCTGACGGATGCTGAAGTTGAGGTCACGCTGGATCACCAAATCGCCATAACCGGCACTGAGGTTTTCCGCGACCAGCACGGCTTCTTTCATGGCTAGATCCCCAGCTGCGTACAAAGTACGGTAATCAGGGCGTCGCTGACGACCAGCGCAACAATGATGCTGACCACAGCGCGGGTAGTGGCCTGCCCTACGGCCTGGGCGTTACGGCCGCTGTTCAGGCCGTAATAGCAGCCGATCATGCCGATCAACAGGGCAAACACCAGGCTCTTGAACAGACCGATGAAAAAGTCGGTGCTGCTGACCATCACCAGGCTCTGGTTGATGTACTGCGTAGCCGAAATATCGTACATGCCCCAACCGATGACGAAACCGCCAAGCATGCCCAGCGCATCGGCAAAACAGGTCAGAATCGGCATGCTCACCACTAGCGCCAGCACTCGTGGCGTAACCAGAAATTCGAGCGGCGGAAAGCCGAAGGTCTGCAGGGCATCAATTTCCTCGTTGGCCTGCATGCTGCCCAGCTCGGCCGCGTAGGCCGCACCGGTACGGCCGGCCATGATCACCGCCGTCATCAGGGCGCCCATTTCCCGGGTCATGCCGATGGCCACCATGTTGGCAATGTAGATTTGCGCACCGAAGGCTTCCAGCTGAACCGCACCGACAAAGGCCAGAATCAGGCCCACCAGCACGGCGATCAGGGCCACGATCGGCAGCGCACCAGGACCGCTTTGTTGCAACGCCAGCCAGAAGTCGCTGCCACGCATGCGGGCACGGCCACGCACGACGGCCAACAAAGCCAGCGCTACCTGGCCCAGAAACACGCAACTGCGTCCGATGCTGGCCAGGATACGCATTCCACCCAGCCCAAAGCGTCCTATCCAGCCCTGTGGTGCCTGCTCGGCAGGCTGCGCCTGGCTGGAAGGTGTTGCCGCCATCTCCAGCAGCTGCTCAACGCCCGACGGCAAACCGTGCAGATTGACTTCAATACCGGCCTCATAGGCCAGATTCTGGATACGGCGCAGCAGGGCCAACAGACTGCTGTCCCAGGATTCGACAGCAACCTTGACGCACAGCTGCTCGGGCAAGCGGCCACCCTTGCGCCAGACATCCAGCAATTCCGGCTTGCGTTCGTGTAGCGTCCACTGGCCAGTCACATGCAGGCACGACAGCTGCCCGTCCTGTTGCCAATGAAGTCCCGCTTTATAGTCCTGCATGCCGGTTACCAATCCAGATTGTTGCCGAAAATTTACTGCATCCGCATGGGCTAGCCGTGCGCTTATTCTCAATCGGTGACAGCAGTCAGGCTTTCGACCCGCTGAAAACCACGCGGAAGTTTGTTGCCGCGACGGCCACGCTCGCCACGATAGTGCTCAAGGTCGCTGCTTTTCAGCGTCAGCGTGCGGCGGCCCGACTCGATCTGCAAACTGGCACCAGTCGGCACCACTGCATAGTCGACCACCCACTCTTCACGTTTGCTGGCCCGGTCGGTCGGGATGCCGATCAGCTTGTTGCCCTTGCCCCTGGCCAGTTGCGGCAGATCGCTGACCGGAAACAGCAGCAGGCGACCGTCATTGCTGGTCACTGCCAGCAGCGAGTCTGCCGCGTTGTCGAGCGGCTTGGGCTGCAATACCCTGGCATTTTTCGGCAGCGTCAACAGAGCCTTGCCGGCACGGTTCTTGGCCTGCATGTCTTCACCCTTGACGATGAAGCCATAGCCTGCGTCCGACGCCATTATATAGAGCTGCTCGTCAGCCGGCAGCAGTACGTGCTCAAAGGTAGCACCAGCCGGCGGCGTCAGACGCCCACTGAGCGGTTCGCCCTGCCCCCGGGCTGACGGCAATGTATGTGCCGGCAACGAATAGCTGCGACCGGTGCTATCGAGGAAAACCGCCTGCTGGTTGCTGCGGCCCGGTGCCGACGATTTGAAGCCGTCACCGGTTTTATATGACAGCGCAGCGCCATCCACTTCATGGCCACGCGCACTGCGCACCCAGCCCTGCTCGGACACCACCACGGTGACCGGTTCAGAAGGAACCAGATCGGTTTCCGACATGGCTTTGGCTTCGTCACGCTCGACCAGCGGCGAGCGACGCTCGTCACCATAGGTCTTGGCATCCTCGATGATTTCCCGGCGCACCAGGCGCTTGAGCTTGCCTTCGTTACCCAGCAGATCCAGCAGGCTGTCACGTTCCTTGCTCAGCTCGTCCTGCTCGCCACGGATCTTCATCTCTTCCAGCCGTGCCAGCTGACGCAGACGGGTATCCAGGATGTAATCAGCCTGAATCTCGGTAATGCCGAAGCGCTCCATCAGGACCGGCTTGGGCTGGTCTTCGGTGCGGATGATTTCTATCACTTCGTCCAGGTTGAGGAAGGCGATCAGCAGGCCTTCCAGCAGGTGCAGACGCTTTTCCACACGATCGAGGCGGAACTGCAGGCGGCGACGTACGGTTTCGATCCGGAATTTCAGCCACTCCAGCAGCATGCTGCGCAGGTCTTTCACCTGGGGCTTGTTGTCCAGCCCGATCACGTTCATGTTGACGCGGAAGCTGGCTTCCAGATCGGTGGTGGCAAACAGGTGCTGCATCAGGTCTTCGGTATCGACACGATTGGAGCGCGGCACTATCACGATACGACATGGATTTTCATGGTCGGACTCGTCGCGCAGATCGGCTACCATCGGCAGTTTCTTGGCCTGCATCTGCGCAGCAATCTGCTCCAGCACCTTGGCACCGGAAACCTGGTGCGGCAATGCGGTGACCACTATGTCACCGTCGTCCAGCTCATACACGGCACGGGCACGAATGGAGCCGCGACCGGTCTGGTAGATTTTCAACAGGTCTTCCCGTGGCGTGATGATTTCCGCCTCGGTCGGATAATCCGGTCCCGGCACCAGCTCGCACAACTCTTCTGTGGTGGTTGAAGCCTTGTCCAGCAGCTGCACACAGGCAGCGGCCACTTCACGCAGGTTGTGCGGCGGCACATCGGTGGCCATACCGACAGCAATGCCGGTAGTGCCGTTAAGCAACAGGTTGGGCAGGCGTGCCGGCAGCACCTCCGGTTCGTCCATGGTGCCGTCAAAGTTGGGAATCCAGTTGACCGTGCCCTGGCCCAGCTCGGACAGCAGCACCTCGGAATAACGCGCCAGCCGCGCCTCGGTATAACGCATGGCGGCAAAGGATTTGGGATCGTCCGGCGCCCCCCAGTTGCCCTGGCCATCCACCAGCGGATAACGGTAACTGAACGGCTGCGCCATCAGCACCATGGCCTCATAACAGGCGCTGTCACCGTGCGGGTGATATTTACCCAGCACATCACCCACGGTACGGGCGGACTTCTTGTGCTTGGAGTCGGCATTCAGCCCCAGCTCACTCATCGCATAGACAATGCGCCGCTGCACCGGCTTGAGGCCATCCCCGACATGCGGCAGGGCACGATCCATGATCACGTACATGGAATAGTTCAGATACGCCTGCTCGGTAAATTCCGCAAGCGACTGGCGCTCAACGCCTTCAAAACTCATTTCGGTCAAATCATTCATAAAATTTCAACATATCTTGTGCGTTGCGAGCCACGCTGTAGGTGCGAATTCATTCGCACACCTGCGTTGCTTCCAGAAACCTGTTCGAATAAATTCGAACCTACAGGGGCACAATCTTCCAGCCCCTTCGCCGCATCAACCAGCACCCCGCTTCAGGTGCTCTCTTGTCCATATACCCCCGCCTGCCGCCCCCGGCGACAGCAGGCGGGCAACGCCCGCCCCACTCCCCAATCCACGGCTGGTGCGAACGGCACTGCACAGCGCTTCAGGAGCGGCAGGTGCTATGGAGTAAAGCGTGGGCAGCATGGATGCTGCCCTCGAGCCTACATGGACGTACTTGCGGCGTCTTTACGTAACAGCACCTGCCACTCCAAACACACAACTTCAAAACACGGCGTCAGCCAAAAACTCAAACCTCAATCTCTGCCAGATCCCCCTTGGTCTCCAGCCAGGCCCTACGATCACCGGCACGGCGACGGGCCAGCAGCATGTCGAGAATCTCACCGGCCCCGTCATCCTCTTCCAGCGTCAGCTGCACCAAACGGCGGGTATTGGGATCCATGGTGGTTTCACGCAGCTGCGGCGGGTTCATCTCGCCAAGCCCCTTGAAGCGCGTTACCTGAATCCTGGTACGCTTACCGGATGATTCGATGCGTTTCATGATCGCCTCGCGCTCTTCCTCATCCAGCGCATAGTGCACCTCCTTGCCGGCATCGATACGGAACAGCGGCGGCATCGCCACATAGACATGACCAGCCTCGACCAGCGGACGGAAGTGGCGGACAAACAGGGCACACAGCAGGGTGGCAATATGCAGGCCGTCCGAGTCGGCATCAGCCAGAATGCAGATCTTGCCGTAGCGCAGCTGGCCCAGATCCTTGGCGCCCGGGTCCACACCTATGGCCACGGCAATGTTGTGCACTTCCTGGGAAGCCAGCACCTGGCTTTCATCCACCTCCCAGGTATTCAAAATCTTTCCGCGCAGCGGCAGGATGGCCTGATATTCCTTGTCGCGTGCCTGTTTGGCACTGCCTCCTGCCGAGTCACCTTCCACCAGAAACAGCTCGCCGCGCATCGGATCCTGTCCGGCACAGTCGGCCAGCTTGCCCGGCAGCGCCGGTCCCTGGGTAACACGCTTGCGCTCGACCCGGCGCGCCGACTTGAGGCGACGGCCGGCCTGCTCGATGACCATTTCCGCCAGTTGCATGCCCTGCTCCGCATTGGCATTGAGCCAGAGGCTGAAGGCATCCTTGATCACGCTGCTGACAAAGTTTGCCGCCTGGCGTGAAGACAGACGCTCCTTGGTCTGGCCGGAGAACTGCGGTTCCTGCATCTTCAGCGACAGCACAAAGTTGATGCGCTCCCAGATATCTTCCGGTGCCAGCTTGACGCCGCGTGGCAGCAAATTGCGGAACTCGCAGAAATCACGCATGGCATCCAGCAGGCCCTGACGCAGACCGTTGACGTGGGTGCCGCCCTGCGCAGTCGGGATCAGGTTGACGTAGCTTTCCTGAATGCTGGTGCCGCCCTCAGGCAACCACAGCAACGCCCACTCAACCCGCTCACCCTCACCAAGGTGGCTGCCACAGAAAGGCTCTTCCGGCAGGCGCTCCCACTCGTTGACTGCATCGGCCAGATAGGAACGCAAGCCGTCTTCGTAAAACCACTCCAGCTTCTCGCCGCTGTTCCTGTCCTGAAAACTGATGGTCAGTCCGGGGCAGAGCACCGCCTTGGCCTTGAGCACATGCTTGAGGCGGCTGATGGAGAAGCGGGCCGAGTCGAAATACTTGCCATTGGGCCAGAAACGCACGCTGGTACCAGTATTGCGCCGTCCTACTGTACCAACCACTTCCAGCTCGCTGGCCTTGAAGCCGTCGGCAAAGTGCATCAGGTGTTCCTCGCCATCGCGCCGTACCCGTACTTCAAGCCGGGTGGACAGGGCGTTGACCACGGAAATACCCACCCCGTGCAAACCGCCAGAGAACTCATAGTTCTTGTTGGAGAATTTGCCGCCGGCATGCAGGCGGGTAAAGATCAATTCGACGCCGGGAATGCCCTCTTCCGGGTGAATATCCACCGGCATGCCGCGGCCGTCATCAATGACCTCCAGCGACTGATCTTCATGCAGAATGACCTGGATACAGCGCGCATGACCGGCCAGTGCCTCGTCGACACTGTTGTCGATGACTTCCTGGGCCAGGTGATTGGGGCGGGTGGTGTCGGTATACATTCCCGGCCGTTTGCGCACCGGGTCCAGTCCGGATAAAACCTCAATGGCATCAGCGGTGTAGGTAGTAGTGGTCATGCAAGTCCTGCAAAACTGGAAAATCGTTCGAAAAGAAATGCGGCAAGAATAACACAGCGCACAACACTGTATATATAAGCAGTAGCCGCTCCGTCTGCAAACGGCCGGTTAGTGAGCTGTTTTGCCGATTTTACCGGTCAGAACTGGTAGCCTCGACCGGAAATTGAAAAATATTGAAAGGAACATCCAAATGACTGCTACCCATGCCTATCAGGACTCTTTGCCCAAACTGCCGGTCGCCCGGCTGGAGGAAACGAGGGAGAAACTGCTGAAGGCCGTAGCACCGTTGGTGGATGCAGCCACCCTGGAAGACACACGACAGGCAGCCGACGAGTTCTTTGCCGATAACGGTCCGGGTCAGATACTGCAGAAAAAGCTGCTTGAGTGGGACCAGAATCTGCCCGGCAGCTGGCTCAAGCCGTTCTGGGACAGTCTGTATCTGGACTATCGCTCGCCGCTGCACACCTCCAGCAACTTTGCTCTGTTGCTGAATACGGAGCGTCTGACACAGCCAAAGGACATGCCCGGCAGGGGTGCCTGGCTGGTGCAGGCTGCCGCCCGTTTTTACATCGAGCTGCAAAATGAGCGCATTGCACCAGACTGCATTCGCGGCACACCGCTGGACATGAGCCAGCATGCCGCCTTCTTTGGCTCCATGCGCATCCCCGGTACAACAGCGGATCAGCTGCATATCAACAGTGTTTTACAGCATCCGCTGCTTGTCTGTATTGCCTTGCGCGGCCATCTTTATCGTTTAGAGGTCACCGATACTGCAGGCCGGATGCGCTCCATTGAAAGCCTGGGTCGTGCAATTCAGCAACTGCTGGATACTGCCCCGGCAAAGGGTCCGGATATAGGTATTTGCAGCACGGCCGATCGCGATACTACAGCAAGCTTGCATCAGCAACTGATGCAGTCAGCCGTCAACGCAGACAGCTACCGTCTGGTGCGCGATGCACTTTTTCTGCTGGTACTGGACGAGGAGAGCAAGGACAAGCAGGAGTTTCTGCACAACCTGCTGCTAAGCGGACACAACCGCTGGTATGACAAGCCGGTACAGCTGGTCATCACGCCTGACGGCTATCTGGGCGTGAACATCGAGCACGCTGGTCTGGATGGTACCACCTGTCTGGGCATTCTCGATCAGCTGCTGCAACACCAGCCAGAACCGGATGCACTGAACGCGCCTGTCAGTTGTCAGCCCCTGCTCTGGGAGCTGGATGCGAGCCTGCACGAACAGCTGCAACAGCAACAGGAACGCAACCGACAGACACAGGCAGATTACAGTCTGCATGTGGAACCCTTCATGGATTTTGGCAGTGACCGTATCAAGCAGCTGGGTTTCAGCCCCGACGCTTTCTTTCACATGGCCCTGCAGGTTGCCCAGCACCGTACCTTCGGCTACATGCGCAGCACTTACGAAGCCGTAGCCATGCGCACTTATCGTGAAGGTCGCACCGAATGCCTGCGCCCTTCGCGCAGCGCCAATCTGGAGCTGGCCACAGCCATGAGTGAAGGCGTCAGCCCGCAAAGCCGCCTGCTGGAGTTGATGCAACAGGCTGCAGCCGCACACAGCGACGAGATGCGACAGGCTCAACAGGGACTTGGAGCCGAGCGCCACCTGTACGGACTGAAGCAGATCCAGCGACGTTTTGGCAAAGAGCTGGGAATAACGGAGCTGCCAGCCCTGTTTCATGATCCTGGCTATCGGACACTGCGTCACGATTTTCTGTCTACCAGCAACATGAGCAGCCCGCTGGTACACAGCTGCGCCTTTGGACCTGTGGTAAAAGACGGTTACGGCATTTTCTACCTGTTGCTTGCCGACCGTATCGTCATCAACCTGTCCAGTTACAGCAGCAACAGCGCTAGCGCAAAAGAGCTGGTCCGCCAGCTGGTAAAGGCACTACAAGAAATGCACGATATTGCCGCGACGGCCAGCGCTGACGAATAAACTCAGTAGCCGGCAAAAGCCAGCAGCTCGGGAATGCGCTCGACAAAACCCTGATAGCTGTGGTCGCCACCCTGCCGGATATCCAGCCGACAGTGGTGATAAAACTCTTCAGCTTCACGGTAATTCAGCGTTTCATCGCCGGTCTGCAGCCAGACCCAGTAACGCTCACGGTCTTTGGGCGGTGGTGTTTCCAGCCGGGCCAGAGCCTCAACATGGGCTGGTGTCAGCTCCCAGCTTTCATCCGTGTAGTAGTTTTTCTGTGGTCCCAGATACTGTTCAAAGCGCTGACAGGGCAGCACCGCAGGGTTGATCAACAAAGCCTTGCAGCGGTACTTCTCTGCCAGCCAGGTCGCGTAATAGCCACCCAGCGAGCTGCCCACCAGCACCACGGGAGCATCACGCCGATCCATCCAGCACTCCAGACTTTCAATCGCCTCTTGCGGATCATTCGGCAGATCAGGCACCCACAAACGGTCCGCTGGCAGACCTGCCTTGTGCCAAAAAGCGGTCAGTTGCTGCGCTTTGAAAGATAGTGGCGAGCTGTTGAAGCCATGCAGATACAGCACAAATGGCTGCACGTCACTCTGTCCTGGCATCAGTCAGTACCCGGAACCGGAGCGGTCAATTTCATAATCCAGCTGCTTCAGTCTGGAAACCGCTGTTTCGATGCGTCCATCAGGATGCAGTCGCAGCCAGCGATAGCCCGGCAAACAGGTGTCCAGCGTAAAGCTCTTGCTCTCCGGAGCAAACTGGATACAGGTCGAGGGAGAAGCCAGCAAGCGAACGCCATTACGCAGCCTGTCCAGCTCCTGATGAATGTGCCCCCAGAGCACGCAACGGACAGACGGGTAGCGGTCCAGCACGGCAAAGAGCTCATCGCCGTTGCGCAGGCCGATACTGTCCAGCCAGTCACTGCCGACAGACACGGGATGATGATGCAGACAGACCATCACATGGGATCCTGCAGCCGAAGCCAGCGCCTGTTCAAACAGCTCCAGCTGATCGGCTTCCAGATATCCGTGCACAGCTCCGGGTACCGAGGAGTCCAGCATGATGATGCGCCAGCTGGGCAGATCCAGCACCGTTTGTGACCAATCCTGACCGATAGCAGCCTTTTGCTGAATTTCCGGATCATCATGATTGCCAGGCAGCCAGCGCATTGGTGCTGCCACTGGAGCTACCAGTTCGGCAAAGTTGTGATACGAAGAAATGGAAGCATCCTGCGAGATATCGCCCGTTGCCAGAACCAGGTCGACTTCCGGTTGCTCCTGCACTACCAGCTCGACTACAGCCTTGAGGCTTTCACTGGTTGGCAACCCCAGCAGGCTTTCTGCCGGATCACCAAACAGATGACTGTCGGTAATTTGCACCAAAGTGTGAATAGCAGTTTTTTGCTCAAGTGCGGACACGCCCGGAATCCTCCTGTAAATCTGGGACGGATTATGCGTAGCGGCCCCTCAGTTCGCAAACCTCAAAACCTTAATTTACCGACTGTTTATCAAGCCTGCCGCGAAACAGTGACCATGTCGTCAACTTGTGCTGCAGTTCACGCCTGCAGCGACCAGCTGAACTTATACTTGACGCGCTAAGCAGGTGGTACATGACATAGCTCATGCACCTGCTTGATGATCAAAGGAATCTACCTCTTGCGCAGCCAGTGATAGCCGGGCTGAAGGACCTGTCCCCTTAGATGGCCGCTTTTTTGCGAGCTCAGCCTGGGGAGGGTGCTAATGCTAACAAACAGGTTTGCAGGCTTTGCACACCTACTCTGTTAATGCTTTACAGGCTCTTCGTGGACTAATAAATGGTTAGCAATTCTTGCATAGCTCTTGCAAAACCCAGCTTCTTTTAGCTTTGCCCAAAACCCTATTCCTGGAGAGACATCCTCAGGTTCGGAACCCAGTTAACTCAGTCTCGTTTTTATACTGCCACCTTGCGAGCCATATTTTTATATCTTTATCCAAGCCCTGATTCTCTCACTCCACCATATTCACCAGCTTTTCGCAGCGCTCCACACACTCGAACCAAGGCTGCCCGGACCAATCACCCTCATCAGCCACTCGAAAAAAGGATATTTTGTCGGAATTGAGCATCCATCGCCTGGGGTTTCTTAAAAACTGAAAACCATAAGCTGACCCATCCGCATGCATATACACATGTGCGTTATACCTTGCCCCCTCACCTTTATAACCACCCCAGAAAGATGACTCACCAATTTCACATATTTCACTTGCAATCTTTGTTCTTTTTTCAACAAAGAGACAATATTCAACATTATACTCTTCAGAATAAATCAAATACTTACCATTAAAAGCATGCGAAACCTCCCACTTATACTCTTTCAGAATATCAGGATGATACCGCCCTCTCTCTTGCTTAAATCTTGACGTTGGTCCTTTTATATTCTTTATTGTAGAAAAAACCGGATACTCCAATGGGTCAACCCGAAGGTAGCTGTCATGCAGGGCAAAGCTGTCCCCCCCTGTCTCGTATGCATGGTAAGCAGATTGAGGCACACACCCAGCCATAGCCAACAGCATCAGAACGCTGCTAATCTTTAATGTATTTTTTGTAGTTTTCAAAGCCATGCTCCAAGGTTTTAATGGGATATTTTCAAGTTCGGATAGCAGTTAACCTAGCTCAGTATTTAACTACTACCTTACGAGCCATGCTTTAATCTTTATCCAAGCCCTGATTCTCTCACTCCACCATATTCACCAGCTTTTCGCAG
>CAZKTB010000004.1:21003-24104 GCA_964555485.1 uncultured Thiopseudomonas sp.
ACTCGAAAAAAGGATATTTTGTCGGAATTGAGCATCCATCGCCTGGGGTTTCTTATAAACTGGAAACCATAGGCTGATCCATCCGCATGCATATATATATGTATGTTAGACCTTGGTCCTTTACCTTTAGGCCCTCCCCAGAAAGAAGACTCCTGGCTTTCGCATATTTCACTTGCATAATTTGTTTTTCTCTCAATAAATAGGCAAAACCTAAGACTATATTCTTCAGAGTAAATCAAATACTTGCCATTAAAAGCATGCGAAACCTCCCATTTATACTCTTTCAAAACATCAGGATAATGCCCTCCCCTCTCTTCAATAGATTTTGGCGTTGGTCCTTTTATATTTTTTATTGCAGAAAAAACTGGATACTCCAACGGATCAACCCGAAGATAGCTGTCATGCAGAGCAAAGCTGTCTCCTCCAGCCTCGTATGCATGGTAAGCAGATTGAGGTACACACCCAATCATGGCCAACAGCATCAGAACGCTGCTAATCTTTAATGTATTTTTTGTAGTTTTCAAAACCATGCTCCCAAGGTTTTAACGGGACAACCTCTGCATCCCAATTGAACAGTTTTCCGGCCCAGCCGCCATTGACAAGGTCCCATGATCCAATCATAACTTCCGCATTGCTTGGGGCCACTGCACCAAATGGAACGGAGTATAGATAAACTTGATCTGTCAGCCCATTACTACCCAGATAAATATTAGTCAAGGTTCCCAAGGAGTGTCCTGACGAAAGATCATTATCCAAACCAAGTTTAGATAAATAATCCTGAACCGTAGCGTCGGGCAGACCCTGGTAGCCCAGGGCGATATCTATGGCATCAAAGGGCAATCCCTTTGCCTCTCTATTTAAAACCCCACGGATTCCGTAGTTATTACTTTTATAAAAATCTTCGTTACTTTCGCTTAGCCTGGACCCAACACTTTTCAACTGATTCCCTGCAATAGAGCCAGCCATTAAGGCCCAGTTCAGCTCTTCGGGTTTCAAGCCTACCTCCTTCGCAGCTTTAGACTGCACATAGCCAAAAGCCTGGTTCATCCCCAGCCTGGAAACTTCCTTGCTTAAGCTCATCCATTCACCACTACCCACATATTCAGTAATCTTTCCCGCTGTATTTATCGGGTTGTTATAGTAAGTGCCTGCCGATAGATAACCCGCAAAGCCACCTGTAATGGCCCCACTCAATGCTGCATTGCGCCAGTCCTGGCCCTGGCTGGCCGCTCCAGCGGCTCCGCCCGCTGCTCCGGCCAATATTCCGGAAAGGGTTGCATTAGCCCAGCCCGCAGCCACCGTGGAACCAACCGCAGCACCGGATGCTACCGCCGAGGCCGTGGCTGTTCCTGCAGCGGCCATTGCTGAACCCGAACCAGCTCCTGCGCCAGTGGCAGTACCAATGGCACCGCTAGCCGCCCCTGCCGCAAAATACGCCACCACAATGGCAGTTACCATCGCTGCCGGACCGCTCAGACCTGAGCTGCTGTATTTGAAGCTATCGTGCAGTTCCTTGACCTGTCGCCAGTCCACGTCACCGCGCTGCTGCATATCCTTGAGCCAGGCCAGTTGTGGCTCGGCCTGTACCATGGCGTCAATGGTCTGGTTGATGCTGTGCTGGTTGATCTCTTTGATATCGATCTGGATGCGTTCGGCGGCACGAATGGCGATTTCGCCTTGCGCCTGCAGCTGACTCTGGATCAGGGTTTCATCGGTACGGCCCTTGCCCTTGGCGCTTTGCCAGACCCAGCTGTTTTTGCTGCGGATACGGCTTTTTTGCTCAAGGTCTTTGACGCCTTCAAACTCAATGCCTGCACCGCTGTCGAGGATCAGGTCAGCGCCGCTGGTTAGTTGCGCGGCCTGATAGCGCTGTCCGTCACCGCTGATAATCGCCAGGTCACCGCCACTGGTGATGCTACTGCCAACATGGGTGACTTGTGTACGCTCGTCACTTTTGTAGCTCTTGCGGCCAAAACTGCCCTTTTTCTTCTTTTCAGAGAAACTGTAGTCCACGTCCTGCTCGGCCAGCAGCTGTACCTTGCCGCCGGCCACCAGGTAAGCTTCGTTGCTGGCTGTGACGCTACTGGAGATCAGCGCAAGGTCGTTGCCGGCCACAGCAACAAACTGGCCACCAGAAACCACCTCGGTGCCCTGCTGCTGCACCAGATCGCGCTTGCTAGTGCGCTTTTTACTCTTGCTGTAGTGATGGCTTTCATTGGCCGCTGCGGCCAGTGTCAGGTCGTTACCGGCTATCAGCTGCATGTCCTGGCCGGACTCGATGCGGCTGGCCACGACAGTCAGGTCACGTCCAGCGTCTATCGCCAGAGCGCCTCCGGCTACGGTTTCACTGATCAGCTGTGCGGTCTGGCTGTTGAGGTAATGGCTGCCACGGCTGATGCCGTGGCGCTCTTCGGCAGAGGTCAGACTCACGTCACGCCCGGCACTGATCTGCAGATCACCACCGCTTTGCAGCACACCACCCAGGTTCTGCACGTCACGGCCTGCATTCAAGCTCAGGCTGTTGGCGGCTTCGATACGGGCGGCACTGTCGGCAAAGCTGGTTTCCCAGCGGCTGTTGCCCAGGGCACTTTCGTGACGGGTGATGCTGCGCTCATTGAGAATGTCGCCAGCGCGGGCGGTCAGGTCCACATCGCGGCCCGCCAGAATGCCGCCCTGACGGTTGCTGATGCTGCCTTCTGCCAGCAGGCTCAGGCGCTCCCCGGCCTGCATCAGGCCGCTGTTTTGAATATTTTGCGCCAGTACACCGAGGCTGTTGCTGGCTCGCAGCGTGCCCTGGTTGCTCAGGTCGCCACCACTGATCAGGGCCAGATTCTGCCCCTGAATCAAGGCGCCATTGGGAGCCAGCCGGCCTTCGGCCTGGGCCATGTACAGCACTGGTACCAGTACCTGCTCACCCAACACCTCACGCTGTTCCAGCCAGACGATGTCGTGGGTCAGCGCCGCCACCTGCTCGGCCGTCAGGCTAATGCCCACCGACAGGTTGAGTGCATCTTTGCTGGCGATGGCATTGTCCATCAGGTAGCGGAACATGGCTTCGTCGCTGTTCAACCCGGCGATATAACGCTGGCCGGTACGGGCAA
>CAZKTB010000005.1:0-8368 GCA_964555485.1 uncultured Thiopseudomonas sp.
ACGAACTGAAGGGTATCTCCCGGATTGACAGCAGTTAGCTCTGGAACGATCAGCATGCCGTCCGCCCAGCTGCAGTTGGCCAGCATGGCCGAGCTTTGTTTTGGGTGCAGGCTGGCTTGCAGGCTGCCTCCGCTGGTTTCAAGACGGGCGTGCAGATACTGCTCACGTACCCGCTTCCTGGTTTGCGTAAAGCTTGCCTGTACGGGCAAGGTCTTTACTGCAACATCCGTTTGGCCCTGAGCGGCCAGAAGGGCGGGGCGAGCTATGACGAGTGCTGTAACCAGGCTTGCGCCAGGGTTGCCGGGCAGTCCTATCCAGGGTGTTTTGCCGATGCTGCCAAATGCCAGTGGTTTGCCGGGCTGGATGGCGACACGCCACAAACTGATTTGGCCAAGCTGCTGCACCGCGGTTTTTATATGATCGGCTGCCCCCACAGAAACACCACCGCTACTGATCAGGACATCTTGTTCAGCGGCTGCACTTGCAAGCTGTTGCGAGACTTCGGTCAGTTCGTCACGCATGCGTGGGTAGCAGGTAACGCTAAAGCCCCAGCCCTGCAGGAGGCTGGTGAGCAAAAAGCTGTTCGTGTCGTAGATTTGCCCGTCATCAAGTGAGGCGCCGGGGTCACGTAGTTCGTTGCCGCTGCTGAGGATGCCTATGCGCAGTGACTGATAGACCGGGACTTCTGCATAGCCCTGGCTGGCCAGCAGGCCTATTTGCCGTGCATCGAGACGGCTACCCCGAGCCAGCAGTGGTTGTCCGGTCCGGGTTTCTTCGCCGCGTCGGCGGACATTCTGGCCGGGTTGCCAGGTTTCAAAAAAGACCTGTTCGTTGACGCTGCGGCAGTTTTCTACCGGAATCACTGTGTCGGCACCCGCAGGCAGCACTGCGCCGGTAAAGATCTGCATGCAGTGACCGGGTTGCAGAGTGGAAGGCGGGTCTCCGGCGGCCTGGCAGCCGGCAACCGGCAGCTGGGGATTGGCCGGGTCCAGGTCGGCGCTGTTGAGGGCGTAACCGTCCATGGCGCTGTTGTCCCAGCGGGGCACGTCCAGAAGTGCTGTCAGGTCTGCGGCAAGAATCTTGTCCCGTGCTTCGGCCAGTGGCAGGCGGATACTGTCCAGCGGCCGCTGCAGCAGGGTTGTCAGGGTATCTATGGCCTGCCCGATGCTGTGCAGGCCGCTTTGTTCACAGGGATTATTCATGATGGTCCTGTTCCCAGCGTGCGGCGGCGGTCTGGTCGCTGATGCGTCCATCGACCCAGTGGCTGCCGTCGGCGGTTTGTTCTTTTTTCCAGAAGGGAGCGCGTGTCTTCAGGTAGTCCATGATGAAGGCGCAGGCGCTGAAAGCGTCCTCGCGATGGGCACTGGCAGTGGCGACAAAGACGATGGGTTCGCCCTGTTCCAGCTGTCCGACCCGGTGCAGGATCTGCACCGACTGTAGCGGCCAGCGCTGCCTGGCTTCCACGGCAATTTTTTCCAGCGACTTTTCCGTCATGCCGGGAAAGTGTTCGAGGAACATGCCGTGCACCTGTTTTTGCTGGTTGAAGTCGCGGACATAGCCGGTAAAACAGACCACGGCACCCACGGCCAGATCGCCGCCATGCACGGCCGCGGTCAGCTGGCCCGGATCGAAGGGGGCGGTTTGCACCCGGATATCAAGCATGCTCAGCCTCCGGTTACCGTGGGGAAGAAGGCGATCTCGTCGCCCTGCTGCACCGGAGTGTCGAGCCGGCACATGTCCTGGTTGCGGGCACACATGATGCCCGGATCGTCCAGTACGTCCCAGGGTGCGCCCTGGCTGAGCAGGTGGTCACGAACATCGCCCAGCGTTTGCCACTGTTCCTGCCAGTCGAGCCGGAGCTGGTCCTGCTGGAGGATGTCTCTATAGCGGGCAAAAAACAGTACGTTGATCATGCCTGGTCTCCTGTAGCGGCTTCGCTATCCAGACGGACATAGTGGCCGCTTTTGCCACCCTGTTTTTCCAGCAGATGTACCTGCTGGATTTGCATGTCCTTGTCCACCGCCTTGCACATGTCATACAGGGTCAGTGCGGCCACGGAAACGGCAGTCAGGGCTTCCATTTCCACTCCGGTCTGACCGGCCAGCTTGCAGGTTGCCGTGATGTAGACATGTTCCGGTGGTCGGGGCTCAAGGTGAACCTTGACGCTGGTCAGCATCAGCGGATGGCACAGGGGGATCAGTTCATGGGTGCGCTTGGCGGCCTGGATGCCGGCAATGCGCGCAACGGCAAAAACATCGCCCTTGGGATGGCCACCTTGCTGGATCATGTCCAGTGTTTGCGGTTGCATGTGCACCAGGGCACAGGCGGTAGCCGCGCGCTCAGTAACAGCCTTGGTGGTCACATCCACCATGTTGGCGCGGCCTTGATTGTCCAGATGGGTAAGCATGCTGACTCCTATTCCAGTGTTTCGGTTAGCCTGGCCGGCTCATTGAAGTTGTCTAGCCGGCGATCGCCGGCGGCAATATGGACAGCCACCGGTTGCAGTTTCAGCAGTGCGCGTAGCGGACTACGCTGGCCTGCCTGCCATTGTTCCTGCAGCGCGGGCAGCAGGCTGACCGGCAGCAAGCTGAACAGGGGCTGCCAGTGATCTTGCTGGTGCAGCATCACCGGTCGTTTGCCGGCCTGCCGGTGCAAGCTGCGCAAAAGTGCCTGATCAATGCGGGGGGCGTCGCAGGGCAGTACCAGCAGCTGTGAGTTGCCGGCGACTTTCATTGCTTCGATGATACCGATCAGCGGGCCGGGATAATCGGTAGCAGGATCGCTGATCAGCTGGTCGGCCAGAGCAAGGTAGCGGTCGTGGTTGCGGTTGCAGGAGATGATCAGGTCATCGGTTAGTGGGCGTACTACCTGGTGTATATGTTCGATCAGGGCACGATTCTGCCAGTGAATCCAACCTTTGTCCCGGCCGCCCATGCGCTGGCCACGGCCACCTGCCAGCAACAGGATGCTGCAGTCGGACAGGAGGGATGCCGGAGAGACGCTCGTCATGCTCTAACTACCCTTGGCAAGGTCATTTTCCAGAGCCCAGATGGCCGCTTCGGTACGGGAGCGCAAACCGAGCTTGTGCAACACACGCTTGACGTGCACCTTGACCGTCCCTTCGCTGATTTCCAGGTTGCGGGCAATCAGCTTGTTGCTCTGCCCTTTGGCGATCAGCTCCAGCACATCTTTCTCGCGGCGTGTCAGGTCGACCGCTTGTACCGCAGGCTCAAGGCGACCCTTGATGGCCGAGGCGAGGATATGGGTCAGCTCCGGGCTGAGGGCTGTCTTGCCCTCTGCAGCAGCGCGGATTTGCAACACGATTTCCTCAGGCTCCATATCCTTGAGCAAATAGCCGTCAGCGCCTTCGCGCAAGGCCTCCACTACATCGGCATGCTCATCGGAAACGCTGAAGATGATGATCTTGGCATCCACGCCGGCCGTGCGCAGCGCTCTGGTGGTCTCGATGCCGTTAAGCCCCGGCATGTTCAGATCCAGCAGAATCAGGTCAAGCTCAGGCTCGATGGTCGTAGCTATCTGGATGGCTTCTTGGCCGGAACCTGCCTGGGCAACGGGATTGAGATCATCCTCCATGGCCAGCAAGTCGGCGAGACCACGCCGGAGCATGGGGTGGTCGTCGACCAACATGATACGGGTTGGTTCCGAACTCAGAGATGTCATGTGGCTCTCCCAGTCTGGTTGAAAATATATTGTGGTGTGAAATGTACATGGATGCTTGTGCCCGGCTGCAGGGCTGTAATATCCAGCTGGCCGGACAGGCTCTGGCTGCGTTCCTGCAGGATCGACAGGCCGTAATGTCCCGAGCGGTTGTTCGACAGATCGATGCCGATGCCGTCATCTTCCACGCGCAGGTGAACCACCCCGTCAGCATCCTGTTGCAGGCTGATCCAGCAGTTGTTTGCGTTGGCGTGCTTGATGACGTTGCTCAAGGCTTCACGAATGATTTGCAGGCTGTGTAGCTCTTCATTGGGGGTCAGCGGACAGTGTTTGATTTGTGAATCGAAGTGGATAGTGACCGGCGTGTGACGGGAAAACTCATTGATAGTGGCATCAATGCTGGCAGCCAGACCGGGCTGATCCAGCTTCAGGCGGAATGTGGATAGCAGTTCGCGCAGCTGTCGATAAGCCGCTGCCAAACCGGTCTGCAGATCGCCGAAGGTGGCCAGCAATGTAGCCTGGTCCCGACCGCTGGTGAGCTGCTTTTTCAACAGGGCGACCTGGATTTTCTGGTAGGAGAGAGCCTGGGCGAGAGAGTCGTGCAATTCACGGGCAATCACGGCACGTTCTTCCATCAAGGCAATGCGTGCCTGCTTCTGTCCCTGACTATTCAGGTTGAGCGCAGCGGCAAAGAAATCGGCCAGGGTAATCAATAGTTGTTGCTGGGCGTCATCCAGGCTGTGCTGGTCACGGGTTTCCACCTGCAGGTAACCGAAGCAGGTTCCTTCTGCCGTCAGGGAATAGCTGTACATCTGGTCAGACAGGCTATCCGGCTCCAGTACCGGGCAATCGATGCAATCCGGATACCGGCAATAGCGGGGTCGCTCGTGTTGGTGAGTGCTCAGTATGGTATGGGCCTTGCGGCTTTCTTTGTCATTCAGGTTGAACAGGCACAGCGAGACCGATTCGCAATGCAGGGTTCGCTTGATCGGCAGCAACAAATCGGCCAGTGCAGGTACGGGGTCGTCGGCCGTCTTGTACAGATTTTTCGCAGTGTTGAATAGCAGCTTCAGGCTGTCATTGCTTTTCTTCAATTCAAGCGTCTTGCTGTCGACTTTGTGTTCCAGGCTGGCGTACAGCCCGGACAGTTCGATGGCCATCTTGTCAATGGTTTCGGCAAGCAAGCCGAGCTCGTTCTTGTCATTGATTTTGCTGGATATTTCGACGTTATCGCTCAGATGGCCTTTGCCGATATGCTTGGCGTGGGCAATGATTTTCAGGAGCGGCACTACCAGTCGTGTGTGTGAATTCAGAATTACAAACAGGGCCAGCAGGATGGTAATGAATAATGCGGAGATCTGCAGGCCGCGAATATAGGAAAGCTTGCGCTCCGAAGTCAGCTGCAGCTCGTGCACAAAGTTGTCCAGGTTCTCCACAAAAACCGGTACTTCATGGCTGTAGGCGCGCTTTTGTGGTGGCTGTTGCTCCAGTAGCGGGCGCATCAGGCTTTGCCAGCGGTCGACGATCTGGCTATAGGCCTGGGCCAGCTCCGCGTTGCTTTTGACCACCTGGGCCAGAGAGCGGGCATTGATCGTTTGGGCAAATTCTTCTATGTAATTGCGGACTGTTTCGGCGTCTTGATGGAGATCGGGGCCGGCATTGACGGCCAGTGCCAGCCGGTAGGACTGCATGCGCAGGCTGCCGGACTTGTTGATGGCTTCTGCGTCGCCGCGAATGGACTCGGCCAGATACATGCCGGCCAGCATGCTGAGCAGGTTGAAGAGAATCACCAGAGAAAACGCAATGAGTGTTTTCAGGATTATCGAGTGCCGGAACGAGATCTGGAACTCGTGCGGCAGTTCTTGTTCTGGTTGTGTGCTCATGGGTATTCCATACGTATGTGACCGGTTGTGGCCTAAATACCGGCCTGTCTTGAGCCAGGGCAAATTGCCATGAAATCAGTCCGGAACTTAGCAAAATCAGCTCGCTTCATTGAATACCCCCTAATTTCCATGCTTTTCGATATGCCTGAAATATGCGCTTAACTCATTGATTTGTAATGAGGTTATTGGTTTTTTGTACCCCTTTGTGGGTAGCGCCGGGATTAACCCAGTGGTGCGCTTGGTTTTTTTGCCTCTATCTGCGGTTTTAGTATCAGCTCAACAGCAGTGTCTGCATTGCGCCTGGATATTTTTACCAGACCGACAGAGGTAGATGATGAACAAAAATATCAAAACGTGGGATGTTGAAGACCATACGTTCTGGGAGAACACGGGCAAGGCCATTGCCAACCGGAACCTGTGGATATCCATTCCCAGCCTGTTGCTGGGGTTTGCGGTATGGATGATGTGGGGAATCATCACGGTACAAATGCTCAACCTGGGTTTTCCCTTTGAGCCTGCCGAGCTGTTTACCCTGACCGCGATTGCCGGCCTGGCCGGAGCCACTTTCCGTATTCCGGCCTCTTTCATGATCCGCATTGCCGGAGGCCGCAATACTATCGTATTCACAACCTCGTTGCTGATCATTCCGGCAGCGGGTGCGGGTATTGCCTTGCAGGACCCTAATACCCCGCTGTGGGTCTTCCAGTTGTTGGCGCTGCTGTCGGGAATTGGTGGCGGCAACTTTGCCTGCTCCATGAGCAACATCAGCACGTTTTTCCCCAAGCGCCAGCAGGGTCTGGCCCTGGGACTGAACGCCGGTCTGGGCAACTTTGGTGTCACCACCATGCAAATCCTGATTCCCCTGGTGATGACCATGGGCATCTTTGGTGCCATGGGTGGTGCGCCGATGGAGCTGGTCAAGGATAGCGGAACGCTGATCGGGCGTATCCCGGCGGGTTCTGCGACCTGGATCCAGAACGGTGGCTGGATCTGGCTGGTGTTCTTGATTCCATTGAGCCTGATTGGCTGGTTCGGCATGAACAACATCATTCCGATCACGCCGGCTCCAGGTACTCCGATCAGTGCGTTCAGCAAGATTCTTGGCCTGTACGCGATCAGCTTTGTTACCTCGGTAATAGGCCTGTACCTGTATCTGCCCAAGCCCTTTGGCCTGGGTGTGTTGAACATGTGGGTGGCGATGCCGCTGATCATGATTGGTACCCTGGGTGCCTTGCGTCTGATCCCGGGCAGCATCAAGCCCAACATCAAGCGTCAGTTTGCCATTTTCAGTGACAAGCACACCTGGTCGATGAGCGTGCTCTACATTCTGACCTTCGGTTCATTTATCGGCTTCTCAATGGCGTTGCCGCTGTCGATTACAGTGATTTTCGGCTTCGTCAACGAGGTTGGTGCCGATGGTGTAGTCACACGTGTTGCCAACCCGAATGCGCCCAGTGCCCTCACTTACGCCTGGATTGGACCTTTCCTCGGCGCCCTGACCCGACCAATCGGTGGCTGGATCTCCGACAAATGGGGCGGTTCGCTGGTGACCCAGGTGATCACCGTGATCATGGTGGTGGCATCGGTAGCGCTGGGTTATGTAATGCAGGCGGCCTATGGCTCGACTCACCCTGAATCCTGGTTCTTCACCTTCATCATCCTGTTCCTGATCCTGTTTGCCGCATCAGGTGTCGGCAATGGCTCGACCTTCCGCACCATTGGCGTGATCTATGACCGCGAGCAGGCTGGCCCGGTACTGGGCTGGACATCAGCGATTGCCGCATACGGCTCCTTTGTTGCCCCGGTGGTCATTGGTGAACAGATCAGGACTGGTACACCTCAGGTGGCCATGTACGGGTTTGCGATCTTCTACGCATTTTGCCTGGTGCTGAACTGGTGGTTCTACCTGCGCAAGAACGCCTATGTGGCAAACCCCTGATTTTTGCTTGTAACAGAGGAATACGACATGAACATCATGTTCGCCTATGACAACTCGACCAATGCCCGACAGGCACTGGACAAGACCTTGAAGATGTTCGCTTGCATGCTGCCAAGGGTCACCCTCATCGGAGTGGTGGACCCGGGTGCTGGCTCAAGCGGCGTCAACGAACAAGGCTATGAGGAATACAAGTTCGATTTTTCCGAATCAGTCCGTGAAGCGGCACAGACCCTGAACGAGTTGGGTGTCAGCACGGACGTGATCATCGCGGAGGGGGATCCGCGCAAGATGATCCTGGAGGCGGTACAGACTAAAAAACCTGACTTGCTGGTGATTGCCCGTCATAGCGAAAAAGCTGATAGCAACGTGATAGGCAAGACTCTGGATGCCCTGGTTGAGGAGTTCAACTTCATGACCTTCGGCAATGTCAGTTCTTTCCTGACCAGACGGGTCGAGTGTCCGATCTTGATCCAGTCTTGTTCATAGATTTAAAGGTCGGAGAATACGCATGAAAACTTCAGATTTATTTAGAGTAAGGCAACCGGAAATCAGGGCATTGCACCTGACCTGGATTGCTTTTTACATCTGTTTCTTTGTCTGGTTCAACATGGCACCGCTGGCTACCAGCATGCTCAAGAGCGTGAACTGGCTGACCACCGATGACCTGCGCCTATTTGCCATTGCCAACGTGGCGATGACCATTCCGGCACGTATCCTGGTCGGCATGGCGCTGGACAAGTGGGGCCCGCGCCGGGTGTTCTCGGTGCTGATGGTTACCATGGCGTTGCCGGCACTGGCGTTTGCCTACGGTGACACCCGTGCCCAGCTGCTGATTTCCCGTCTGGTGCTCAGCTCCATCGGTGCCAGC
>CAZKTB010000005.1:8378-23940 GCA_964555485.1 uncultured Thiopseudomonas sp.
CGCCATGTGGTTCAAGCCACGTGACATCGGTTTTGCCGAGGGCTTCTATGCCGGCTGGGGCAACTTCGGTTCTGCAGCTGCCGCCATGTCATTGCCGGCCATCGCGCTACACATCTTTGGTGGTGATGACGGCTGGCGCCATGCCATTGGTGCATCGGCAGTAACCATGGCTATTTATGGTGTGTATTACTGGTTCGCGATTACCGATGGCCCTGCGGGTACTGTCCATCACCGGCCACGCAAGGTCAGTGCCATGGAGGTGAGCACCTGGGGTGACATGATCAAGCTGATCATCTGGACCATCCCCATGGTCGGTATCCTGTCGGTACTGGTCTGGCGCGTCGAGAACATGGGTTACATCAGCTCCGGCTGGGCCTGGGTCTGCCACGGCATCATCGTGCTGGTGGTGGCCTATCAGATCCTGCAGATCTTCCGGGTCAACGTGCCTATCCTGCGCAAGGGTGTTCCCGAGGATGACAAGTACGACTTCAACTCGGTAGCCGCGCTGAACTCGACCTATTTTGCCAACTTCGGTGCCGAGCTGGCGGTGGTTTCCATGCTGCCCATGTTCTTTGAGCTGACCTGGGGCCTGACGGCTACCCTGGCGGGCATGATTGCCGCGTCCTTTGCCTTCGTTAACCTGGTGGCGCGTCCGATTGGCGGCCTGGTCTCCGACCGCTTTGGCAACCGTCGTTTCGTCATGCTGGCCTACATGCTGGGTATCGCCATCGGCTTTGCGCTGATGGGCCTGATGAACAACAGCTGGCCACTATTCCTGGCGGTGATGATCACCATTCTCTGCTCGGTATTTGTGCAGGGTGCGGAAGGCGCTACATTCGGCATCATTCCATCGATCAAGCGCCGGATTACCGGTCAGATTTCCGGTATGGCGGGAGCCTATGGCAACGTGGGTGCGGTGTTCTACCTGACGCTGTACACCTTTGTCACCCCGTCGCAGTTCTTTTTCATTATTGCGGGTGGTGCGCTGTTGAGCTACATCGCCTGCTTCTTCTGGCTGAAGGAGCCCGAGGGTGCCTTTGCCGAGGAGTATGCAGTGTCCTCCGTGGACCTTGAGCTGGCTGCAGCCCAGCAACAAAAAGAAGCCTGAACCATCCTGACGGTCATAACAAAAGGCTGTCCTGCGGGACAGCCAAAGTGAGGACAAAACTATGAGTAAACTTCTGGACCAAATGCGCTTTTTCAAGCGAAAGCAAGGCGAGTTTGCCAATGGCCATGGCGAGACCAGGGTCGAGTCGCGTGACTGGGAAGACAGTTACCGCAACCGCTGGCAGTACGACAAGATCGTCCGCTCTACCCATGGTGTGAACTGTACCGGTTCCTGCTCCTGGAAGATCTACGTGAAAAACGGCCTGATCACCTGGGAAACCCAGCAGACCGACTACCCGCGTACCCGTCCCGACCTGCCCAACCACGAGCCGCGTGGTTGTCCGCGTGGTGCCAGCTATAGCTGGTACATCTATAGTGCCAACCGGGTGAAGTATCCCAAGGTGCGCAAGGCACTGCTCAAGCTGTGGCGCGAGGCGCGCAGGAACCAGGCTCCAGTTGAAGCCTGGGCCAGCATTGTCGAGGATCCGGTCAAGTCCCAGTCCTACAAGAGCAAGCGTGGCCTGGGTGGCTTCGTGCGTTCCAGCTGGGATGAGGTCAACGAGATCATTGCCGCGGCCAACGTGTACACCACCAAGGAATATGGTCCGGACCGGGTAGTGGGCTTCTCGCCGATTCCGGCCATGTCGATGATCAGCTATGCCGCCGGCTCGCGCTATCTGTCGCTGATGGGCGGCGTGTGTCTGAGTTTCTATGACTGGTACTGTGACCTGCCGCCGGCCTCGCCGATGGTCTGGGGTGAGCAGACCGACGTGCCCGAGTCCGCCGACTGGTACAACTCCAACTACATCATTGCCTGGGGCTCCAACGTACCCCAGACGCGTACCCCGGATGCGCACTTTTTCACCGAAGTACGCTACAAGGGTGCCAAGACAGTTTCGGTCACTCCCGACTACTCCGAAGTGGCCAAGCTGACCGACCTCTGGCTGAACCCCAAGCAGGGTACTGACGCCGCGCTGGCGCAGGCGTTCAACCATGTCATTTTCAAAGAATTCCATCTGGAAAAGCCCAGCGAATACTTCACCGACTATGTCCGTCGCTATACCGACATGCCGATGCTGGTGTTGCTGGAACAGCATGCGGAAGGCTACAAGCCCACCCGTTTCCTGCGGGCGGCAGACCTGGACAACAACCTGGGTCAGGACAACAACCCCGAGTGGAAAACCATTGCCCTCGACAGCACTACTGATGAATACGTCTCCCCTCAAGGCTCCATTGGTTATCGCTGGAACGAGAAAGGCAAGTGGAACATCGAAGCTCGTGAGGGCGGCAAGGGCCGGGAGGTCGAGCTGCAGTTGTCCCTGATCGAAACCGGTGAAGCGGTGGATGTAGCCTTCCCATATTTTGGCGGTGACCTGCATGATTACTTCCAGCATGTAGACGGCGACAACATCCAGTTCCGTCGTGTGCCGAGCCGTGAAATCACTCTGGCCGACGGCAGCAAGGCCCGCGTTGCAACCGTGTTTGACATCAGTGCAGCCGGTCTGGCGATTGATCGCGGACTGGGTGGTGCCAACGTGGCCAGCAGCTACGATCAGGCTGACATTCCCGGCACTCCGGCCTGGCAAGAGGCGATCACTGGTGTTACCCGTGAAAAGGTCATCCAGGTTGCCCGCGAGTTTGCCGACAACGCCGACAAGACCCGTGGCAAGTCGATGATCATCATCGGCGCGGCGATGAACCACTGGTATCACATGGACATGAACTACCGCGGCGTGATCAACATGCTGATGCTGTGTGGCTGTGTTGGCCAGACTGGCGGTGGTTGGGCGCACTATGTGGGCCAGGAAAAACTGCGTCCGCAAACCGGCTGGCTGCCGGTGGCCTTTGGCCTGGACTGGCTCCGTCCGCCCCGTCAGATGAACGGTACCAGCTTCTTCTACAATCACAGTTCGCAGTGGCGTCACGAGAAGATGAACATGCATGAAATCCTGTCGCCGCTGGCGAACAAGGATGAATTGCCCGAGCACGCACTGGACTACAACATCCGTGCCGAACGTGCCGGCTGGCTGCCAAGTGCTCCCCAGCTGAACCGCAACCCGCTGCAGATTTGCCGTGATGCCGCCAAGGCTGGCAAGACCCCGCAAGAGTATGCGGTGGAAGCATTGCAGGATGGTTCACTGCGCTTTGCCTGTGAGCAGCCTGACAATGCGGAAAACTTCCCGCGCAACATGTTTGTCTGGCGTTCCAACCTGCTGGGTTCCTCGGGCAAGGGACATGAGTACATGCTCAAGTACCTGCTGGGTACACCCAAACATGGTGTGATGAACGAAGACAGCGGCAGCATCGGCTACAAGCCGACCGAGGTGGAGTGGCAGGATGAAGGTGCCATCGGCAAGCTGGACTTGGTCACCACCCTGGACTTCCGCATGTCCTCTACCTGTGTCTATTCCGATATCGTACTGCCGACCGCTACCTGGTACGAGAAGGACGACATGAACACTTCGGATATGCACCCCTTCATTCACCCGCTGTCGGCGGCGATTGACCCGGCCTGGGAATCCCGTACCGACTGGGAAATCTTCAAGGGTGTGGCGAAGAAGTTCTCCGAGCTGTGTGAAGGCCATCTGGGTGTCGAGCAGGACCTGGTGACCGTACCGCTGCAACACGATAGCCCCGGCGAACTGGCGCAGCCGTTTGGCGGTACCGACTGGAAAACCGCTGGCGAGCCGCTGCAGCCGGGCAAGAATGCTCCCAATATGGCGGTGGTCGAGCGCGACTATCCGAACACCTACAAGAAGTTCACCTCGCTTGGCCCATTGATGAACAGCCTTGGTAATGGCGGCAAGGGCATCAACTGGAATACCGATGATGAAGTCGACTTCCTCACTCAGCTGAACAAGCCGGTACTGGAAGAGGGTGTAAGCCAGGGTCGTCCGCGTATCGAGTCGGCAATTGACGCCGCCGAGGCGGTCCTGTCGCTGGCGCCGGAAACCAACGGCCACGTGGCCGTCAAGGCCTGGGCTGCGCTGTCAGAGTTCACCGGTCGTGACCATACGCACCTGGCCAAGGGCAAGGAGCACGAGGCGATCCGCTTCCGTGATATCCAGGCCCAGCCACGCAAGATCATCTCCAGCCCGACCTGGTCCGGTCTGGAAGATGAACACGTCAGCTATAACGCGGGCTACACCAACGTGCACGAGCTGATCCCATGGCGCACCATTACCGGTCGCCAGCAGTTCTATCAGGATCACCCATGGATGCAGGCGTTTGGCGAACAACTGATGAGCTATCGTCCGCCAATCAATACCCGCACCGTGGATATCGTGAAAGGCAAGCGCGCCAACGGCAACACCGAGATCGTGCTGAACTGGATTACACCACACCAGAAGTGGGGTATTCACAGTACCTACACCGATAACCTGCTGATGCTGACCCTGAGCCGTGGTGGCCCCATTGTCTGGCTGTCCGAGATTGATGCCCGCAAGGCCGGTATCGAGGATAACGACTGGGTTGAATGCTTCAACGCCAACGGTGCCCTGACCGCCCGTGCGGTAGTCAGTCAGCGGGTCAAGGAAGGCATGATCATGATGTATCACGCGCAGGAGCGGATCGTGAACGTGCCCGGTTCGGAAACCACCAAGACCCGCGGTGGTCACCACAACTCGGTGACTCGCGTAGTACTCAAGCCGACCCACATGATTGGTGGCTACGCGCAACAGGCCTATGGCTTCAACTATTACGGCACGGTGGGCTGTAACCGTGACGAGTTTGTCGTGGTACGCAAGATGAACAAGGTCGACTGGCTCGATGGTTCAGATACAGATGACCTGCCACAACCACTGCCCCAAGACCTTTAAGGAGAGTGCCATGAAAATACGTTCACAAGTTGCCATGGTTCTGAACCTGGACAAATGCATCGGCTGCCACACTTGCTCGGTGACCTGTAAAAACGTCTGGACCAGTCGCGAAGGCATGGAATATGCCTGGTTCAACAACGTCGAGACCAAGCCCGGTATTGGTTACCCGAAAGAGTGGGAAAACCAGGAAAAGTGGAAAGGTGGCTGGGTGCGCGAAGCGGATGGCAGCATCCGCCCGCGCATCGGCGGCAAGTTCCGGGTACTGGCGAACATCTTCGCCAACCCGGATCTGCCGGAAATCGATGACTACTACGAGCCGTTCGATTTCGACTATCAGCACCTGCATACCGCGCCTGAAGTGCCGCACCAGCCGGTAGCCCGTCCGCGCTCGGCCATTACCGGCCAGCGCATGGAAAAGATCGAATGGGGCCCCAACTGGGAAGAGATCCTGGGTACCGAGTTCGAGAAGCGCCGCAAGGACAAGAACTTCGATGCGGTACAGGCAGACATCTATGGTCAGTATGAAAATACCTTCATGATGTACCTGCCACGCCTGTGTGAGCACTGCCTGAACCCGACCTGTGCGGCTTCCTGCCCCAGCGGTGCCATCTACAAGCGTGAAGAGGACGGCATTGTCCTGATTGACCAGGACAAGTGCCGCGGCTGGCGCATGTGCATCAGCGGCTGTCCGTACAAGAAGATTTACTACAACTGGAAGAGTGGCAAGTCCGAGAAGTGCATCTTCTGCTACCCGCGCATCGAAGCCGGCATGCCGACCATCTGTTCCGAGACCTGTGTCGGTCGCATCCGCTACCTGGGTGTGTTGCTGTATGACGCCGACAAGATTCACGAGGTGGCCAGCACGCCAAATGAGCATGACCTGTACCCCAAGCAGCTGGAAATGTTCCTGGATCCGAACGATCCCGAGGTGATTGCCGCTGCCCGCAAGGCCGGTATTCCCGACTCGGTGATTACTGCAGCCCAGCAGTCGCCGGTGTACAAGCTGGCGGTGGACTGGAAGCTGGCATTGCCGCTGCACCCCGAGTACCGCACTCTGCCGATGGTCTGGTATGTACCGCCGCTGTCTCCGATCCAGAACGCTGCCGAAAGCGGCAAGATCGGCATGAACGGCGTGCTGCCGGATGTCGACAGCCTGCGCATTCCGGTACGTTACCTGGCCAACCTGCTGACCGCAGGTGACGAAGAGCCGGTCAAGCTGGCACTCAAGCGCCTGCTGGCAATGCGTGTATACAAACGTGCCCAGCATGTTGAGGGTGTTGAAGATCTGCGCGCGCTGGAAGATGTCGGTCTGAGCAAGGCACAGGCCGAAGAGATGTACCGCTATCTGGCGATTGCCGACTATGAGGACCGCTTCGTCGTTCCGACTGCGCATCGTGAAGAGGCGATGACTGACGCCTTTGCCGAACGCAATGGTTGCGGTTTCAGCTTCGGTGACGGCTGCAGCCATGGTGGCGAGTCCAGCATGAACATGTTTGGCGGTAAAAAGCAGAACAGCAGGGATGTACTGAAAACCGTCCAGGTATGGGAGGAGTAAGTATGGAAATTATCAAAGTAATTTCTTTATTGCTGGATTACCCCGAGCGGCAGCTGGTGGAGGCCAGGGCCGAGCTGGATGATGCGATTGAGCAGTGTCTGTTCATCAGCCCGCAGCAGCGTCAGGCGTTGCATGACCTGCTGCAACACATCGCCGGACAGGAACTGCTTGATGCGCAGTCCCTGTACCTGAGCCTGTTCAATCGTGGCCGGCACTTGTCCCTGCTGATGTTTGAGCATGTGCATGGCGAGTCCCGTGACCGCGGCCAGGCGATGGTGGATCTGCTGGCGGAATATGAGCAGGCCGGTTTTGCCATTGCGGCAAAGGAACTGCCTGACTACATACCGCTGTACCTTGAGTACCTGGCCACTTGCGACCAGCTGACAGCCCGTACCGGGCTGGCAGACATCCAGCATTTGCTGGCGATGCTGGGCGCGCGGCTGGAAGAGAGCGAAAGCCCCTACGCGGCCTGTTTCCATGCGTTGCTGCAGCTGGCCGGAGTTGATCCGGTCGAGCAGATCGGTCTGGCCCGTGAAAAGGTTGCCGAAGATCCGGTGGATGACAGTCTGGAGGCACTGGATGCCGAGTGGGAAGAGGAGGCTGTCACCTTCATGCAGGGTGATGGCCAGGCTTCATGCGGACTGTCTTCACCTGTAGGCAATCATCGCGCTCGTGAAGAGGTTGCGGTGCCTATCCACTGGGTGGACTTTACCGATGCATCCAATGCCGCTGGCAAACTTTAGGAGACTGACATGTCCAGTTTTAATTTTCTGATTTTTGGTGTGTATCCCTATATTGCCCTGGCTATCTGCCTGATCGGCAGCTGGGCACGCTTTGACCTGTCGCAATACACCTGGCGGGCCGGTTCCAGCCAGATGCTGGACGGCAAGGACATGCGTGTGGCAAGCAACCTGTTCCACGTCGGGATCATCTTCATCCTGGCCGGCCACTTCGTTGGCCTGCTGACTCCTGAGGCGGTGTATCACGGCTTCATCAGTTCGGGTGCCAAGCAGGTTCTCGCCATGGTATCAGGCGGGTTCTTCGGCATTCTGTGCCTGGTCGGGCTGGTCATGCTGATCAAGCGCCGCCTTAACAACCCGCGTGTACGTGCCACTTCCAGCACTTCAGACATCATGATCCTGTTCGTGCTGCTGGTGCAGCTGGTACTGGGCCTGCTAACCATTGTTGCTTCCACGCAGCATCTGGACGGCTCGGTGATGGTGATGCTGGGTGAGTGGGCGCAAAGCATCGTTACCCTGCAGCCGGTCAAGGCCGCCAGCGCCATCGCTCCGGTGGGTATCGTGTACAAACTGCACGTCTTCCTGGGTGTGACATTGTTTGTGCTGTTCCCCTTCACGCGTCTGGTACACATTGTCAGCGCGCCTGTCTGGTATCTGGGCCGTCGCTACCAGATCGTGCGCCAGAAAGGCTGAACTGTTAAGGAGTAAATAACCATGGTCACAGCAAACTTGATTGCCAGCAGCAGCCAGGACATGCCCATTGTACGGGTGAACGGAGTCCAGATGGAGGCAGATGCCATTGCAAGGGAAATGCAATATCACCCGGCTGAGTCTCAGCGGGAGGCAATGTTCCTTGCAACCCAGGCACTGGTCCTGCAAGAGTTGATGCTACAGCGTGCCAGAGAGATAGATCTGCAGGCACAGCCGCGAGATAACGAAAGCATCGACGAAGCCCTGGTGCGCTGCTTGCTCGAACAGGAAGTACAGGTTCCTGCTGTGACCGAAGCCGAACTGGAGTTGTATTACCGTAACAACCCGCGCAAGTTCACCACGCCGCCCTTGCTGGCTGCCCGGCACATTCTTTTGGCTGCCGATCCGCAAGACAGCGAGGAGCGCAGTGAGCAGGCGCAACTGGCAAGGACCCTGCTGCAGCAATTGCAGCAGGGTGCTGCCGGGTTTGATGAGCTGGTAAGGGGGTATTCCGACTGTCCGTCCCGTGAGCAGGGCGGCGAGCTGGGACAAATCTCTACCGGCCAGACTGTTCCCGAGTTCGAAAAGCAGCTGCTGCGCTTGCCGGAAGGACTTGCCGGACAGGCCATCGAGTCGCGCTATGGCTACCACATCGTAGAGGTGCAGCAGCGCATAGAAGGACAGTTGCTGCCATTCGAGATTGTGCGCGACAAAATAAGTGCTGAGCTGGGTCAGCGCAGCTGGCACAAAAGTGTTGCACAATACTTGCAAATTCTGGTTGCACAGGCCAACGTTGAAGGCATCGCCCTTCAGGGAGCAGCGTCACCCTTGCTGCAATAATTGCTAAGGAGTCTATGGCATGACCAGCACGCTGGTGGATGGCTTTGGCCGCAATATCGATTATGTACGTATTTCGGTAACCGACCGATGTGACTTTCGCTGTGTTTATTGCATGGCCGAAGACATGACCTTTCTACCACGACAGCGGGTGCTGACACTGGAGGAAATCGAGCGCAGTGCCCGCATGTTTGTCGCTAACGGCGTCAAGAAAATCCGTTTGACCGGTGGCGAGCCGCTGGTACGCCAGGGCATTGTCGACCTGTGTCGCAATATCAGTGCAATTGACGGACTGCGGGAACTGGTGATGACAACCAATGGCTCGCAGCTGGACAAATATGCACAGCCCCTGGTGGATGCGGGAGTGAAAAGGCTGAACATCAGTCTGGATTCGCTGTGTCCCGAGCGTTTCCGCGCCATGACCCGTGTCGGTGATCTGCAGCAGGTAATCCGTGGCATCGAGGCTGCCCGTGATGCCGGCTTTGAGTCGGTCAAGCTCAACAGCGTCATCATCAATGGAACGAATGATGACGAGATTCTCGACCTGGCCGGTTTTGCCGTGGATAACGGCCTGGACATCACATTTATCGAAGAAATGCCGCTGGGCCAGGTTGGGCGCTCGCGTGAGCATGCGCTGTTCACCAGTGAGCAGGTGCGCGAATTGCTGCAGCAGCGTTATCGCCTGCTTCCCAGTACCGAAAACACCGGCGGGCCGGCCCGCTACATGCGTTTGCAGGACCACGCGAAGACGCGTGTGGGTTTCATCTCTCCGCATAGCAACAATTTCTGCAATACATGCAACCGCGTACGGTTAACCGTCGAGGGCAAACTGTTACTCTGTCTGGGTAATGAGCACGACCTTGACCTGAAAGCCTTGCTGCGGCGCTATCCGCTTGAAGATCAGCCGGTTATGAGTGCGGTGCGCAAGGCGCTGCGCTACAAGCCGGAGCGTCATGATTTCAGCGCGGATGGCGAGGTACAGATTTTGCGCTTCATGAATGCCAGTGGCGGTTGAGCCCCCTGATTTGGCAGGTTGTTGCTGCCAGGTACCATCTTGTAAGAAAAGGCGACACCTATGAATATTTTGAATTTTGCCGACTTGTTGACTGCTGCCCGTCAGCAGCCGGAGCCACAGCAGTTGCTCTTTGTGTTTGCCCAGGCCGAGCTGCCGGAAGGGGCCACGGAGGAACAGAAAAAGACCTTTGCCGAGGGCGGTGGCGGGGCCCTGACTCCGGTACTATGTGTCGACAAGAGTCCTGACGAGCTTACCGATTTTGCGGCGCTGGTACAGGAGTCGGAAAAAACCGGCCAGTCCTGGGATCTGGTGTTCGTCAGCAGCCTGTCAGGTCATGCCGGCATTGCACCAACCACCGAGCAGGCCGAACAACCCTTGCAGATGATGGTGCAGGCGATACACTCGGGCAAAGTGGCCAGTTTGCTTGCGCTGGACAAACAAGGCCAGACCCTGAGCTTTTATTAAGGACCTGTCATGAGCCATACCAGTGAAACATTTATACCCCTGAACATTGCCGTTTTGACCGTCAGCGACACCCGAACCCTGGAAACCGACAGTTCGGGCCAGTACCTGGTGGATCAGCTGCAAAAAGAAGGACACAAGCTGTCCGATCGCCAGATCATGCGGGATGACCTGTACCAGGTTCGTGCCCAGGTGGCGCAATGGATTGCCGATGACGAGATACAGGCCGTACTGATTACAGGTGGCACCGGCTTTACCGAGCGCGACAGTACCCCGGAAGCAGTCACCTGCCTGCTGGACCGGATCATTGACGGCTTTGGCGAGCTGTTCCGGCAGATCTCCTATCAGGATATTGGTACCTCCACCATCCAGTCGCGCGCCTTTGCCGGCCTGGCCAACCGCACGCTGGTGTGCTGCATGCCGGGCTCGACCAATGCCTGCCGCACTGCCTGGGAAGGCATTCTGCAACCCCAGCTGGATGCCCGCCAGGGACCGTGCAACCTGGTAGCCCACTTGACCCAGACTCCTGCCTGCGCCAGCCGGGGTTGAGCATGTCGTTGCTGCCGCTTGATGAAGCGTTACGCATCCTGCTGGAATATGCCGACCGCCAACAGGTGACGCAAAGCTGCAAGGTGCCGGCAGCCGAAGCCGCAGGCCGCGTTCTGGCGCAGCCGCTGGTGGCTGGCCTGACCTTGCCGCCCTGGCCGAATAGTGCCATGGACGGCTATGCGCTGCGCAGTGCCGAAATGGTGCCGGGCCAGCCGTTGCCGGTCAGTCAGAAGATCTTTGCCGGGCAGATGCCCGAACCGCTGCAGCCGGGCAGCTGTGCCCGAATCTTCACCGGTGCGCCCCTGCCTGAAGGTGCCGATGCGGTCGAGATGCAGGAAAACGTCGAGCTGGATGCAGGCGGCAACGCCGTATTCACCCAGCAGGTCAAACCCGGGCGCTTCATTCGCATGGCCGGCGAGGAAGCACAGCCCGGCCAGTTGAAACTGCCGGCCGGAACACGACTGGGGCCGATCGAACTGGCGCTGGCAGCCTCGCTGGGCATTACCCAGTTGGACGTCCGGCGTCGCCTGCGGGTGGCGGTATTGTCTACCGGTGACGAGCTGGTCGAGCCGGGTCAGCCACTGCAGCCCGGCCAGATTTACAACAGCAACCGTGCCTTGCTGATGCAGGGTTTGCAGCGACTGGGCTGCGAGGTAGTGGATCTGGGTTGCCTGCCGGATGATCCGCAACAGATCCGTCAGCAACTGTCATCGTTGACCGATATCGACCTGCTACTCAGCTCCGGCGGAGTATCTGTGGGTGAAGCGGACTATCTGGGCCAGGTGCTGCGGGAAGAGGGTGACGTCAGCTTTTGGCGGCTGGCCTTGAAACCGGGCAAACCGAAAACCTTTGGCAGCTATAGGGGTATGCCTTTCATGGGACTGCCGGGCAACCCGGTATCGACTCTGGTGACCTTCGTGCTGCTGGCGCGGCCTTATATTCTGCGCCGGATGGGAGTGCGGGATGTATTGCCAAAGTGTTATCCGGTTCCGCTGGCGTTTGCAGCAGAAAACCCGGGCGTGCGGCGCGAATTCATGCGGGTTGGCTGGCAGGATGGCCGGCTGCAACGTTATGACAACCAGTGCTCCGGCATTCTCAGCAGTGCCGCCTGGGCTGATGGCCTGTTGGAAATCCCTGAAGGCGGCAGCTACCAGCCGGGCGACCTGCTGAACTTCTATCCGTTTTCAGAACTGTTGTAGGCAGCCTGCTGACAAACAAAAGCTGCCGGCCCCGTCGCATCCCGGTGCCGGCAGTAACAGACAGTCCTACCAGCTTTTATACGGCAGAAACTTGCCGTTCAGGGTCAGTACGACCCGGTCGCCTGCCGGATCCTCTTCCTTGTCCAGCTGCATGCTGAAATCGATGGCACTCATGATGCCGTCACCAAACTTTTCGTGGATCAGCTCTTTCAGGGTGTCGCCGTAGACGCCGACAATTTCATACAGACGGTAGACCAGAGGATCGGTGGGAACAGTCTTGTCCCAGCTCTTGTGCGGGTACTGCTGCAGGGCCACAGCAACCTCTTCCGGCAGCTGTAGCAGCCGAGCCAGAGCCTTGGCGGGTTCTTCTTGCAGACTGTTCATGCCCAGGCAGGCAGAGGTGACGAAAACCGGATCAAGACCGATCTCGCTGGCAATATCCTCCCAGCTTAGCTGTAGTTTGTTCTTGGCCAGAATGATGGCTTCAGTCATGGCGACCTTGTTCATGTGCTACTCCTGCAGGTTACATCCGAGACTCTTTGATGGTGCTGGATTGCGGCAGCAAAAGGAATATATCTAAATGGGTAGAGGGGCAGGTCCTGCAGCCAGGCGGCCGTTATTGACTTGCACCACGGCGGCATCAAAAAACTCCAGGTCATGCGGGTCGTGGCTGATCATGACCATGGGAATCCCCAGCTGGTCTTGCAAATCCGTGAGTTGCTGGCGCATATGGTCGCGCAAGGGTGGGTCCAGAGCGTTGAATGGCTCGTCCAGCAACAGCGCTTCCGGTTTCGTGATCAGTGCCCGCGCCAGTGCGGTGCGCTGGCGTTGCCCGCCGGACAGCTGGCTTGGATAAAGATGCTGCACTTCCTGCAAGGACAGACGTTCCAGCCAGTCGTCCACGGCGGCACTGCGGGCTTTGCGCCCGGGATTGAGTAGCCCGCGTTGCAGGCTAAAGGCAATGTTTTGCCGCGCGCTCAGGTGCGGGAACAGTGCGTAGTCCTGGAACAGATAAGCCACGCGGCGTTGGCGGGCCGGCAGGTTGATGCCGCACGAGCTGTCAAACAGGGTGCGGCCAGCCAGCCGGATGTAGCCGCTGTCGGGTGTTTGCAGTCCGCCCAGCAGTTGCAGTAACAGGGATTTGCCCGAACCGGAGGGGCCATAGACCAGCAGGCGCTGCTCGCTACAGTTGAAACCCAGCTGCAAGCTGAATCGGCGCTGTGGCGAGACCAGGGTTTTTTCCAGTTGCAGCTCGATCATGCCTGTCTCCGGTGCTGGCTTCTGGACAGCCAGCTGGCGCTGAGCAGTACCGTGATGCACACCAGCGAGGTGATCAGCACCAGCAGGTTGGCGGTGCTGTCCTGGCCTGCCTGTACCGCTTCATAAACAGCAATGGACAGGGTTTGCGTGCGGCCCGGAATGCTGCCGGCAATCATCAGCGTGGCGCCGAATTCGCCCAGTGCCCGGGCAAAGGCCAGCAGCAGGCCGGCGAGGATGCCACGCCAGGCCAGTGGCAAGGTGATGCGAAAGAAGATTGCCAGCTCGCCCAGCCCCAGTACGCGGCCGGCCTGTTCCAGCTGCGGGTTGACTTCTTCGAAGGCGGCGCGTGCCGGCTTGAACACCAGTGGAAAGGCGACAATACAGCTGGCCAGTACCGCACCCTGCCAGGTGAAGATCAGGCTGATGCCGAAACTGTCATATAGCCAGCCGCCCAGTGTGCTGTTGCGACCGACCAACACCAGCAGGTAATAACCCAGCACCGTTGGTGGCATCACCATGGGCAGGGTCAGCAGGCTGTCCAGCAGGTCACGACCAGGCAGACGGGTGCGGGCCAGAAAGTACCCGGTGGCCACGCCCAGTACCAGATTGATGGCAGTTGCCCAGCCGGCTACCTTGAGTGACAGGGACAGGGCAATCCACGCGCTACTCATGGTTGTTTACTGCACCGGACCAAAACCGTAGTGACGCAAAATGTCCTGGCTGGCTGCTGTCTGCAGAAAGTCGATGAAGTCACGGCTGGCCGGATTGTTCGCACCCAGTGCGGTAATGGCGATGGGGTATAGCACTGGTGTTGGCGTCGGCACCGTCAGTTGAACGCTGACCTTGTCCGCCATCAGGGCGGCATCGGTGGCGTAGACAAAGCCGGCATCCACCTCGCCGCGGGCCACATAGTCCAGGGAGTGGCGGACATTCTGGGTCAGGATGAACCTGTCCTGCAGTGCGTCCCAGAGTCCGAGTCCGGTCAGCACTGCACGGCTGTAGCGGCCAACGGGTACCGAGTCCGGATTGCTTACCGCGATACGTTGCCAGGCCGGTTGTTGCAGATCTTCCAGGCTTTGCAGCTGCGGGCTGTCTGCCGGGGTGATCAGTACCAGGCGGTTGCTGACAAAATCATGGCGGCTGGAATTGTCCAGCAAGTCGAGATCGCGGGCCTGATCCATGGTGACCTGGTCGGCGCTGGCAAAGATGTCCACTGGTGCACCATGGGCCATTTGCTGTAGCAAGGCTCCGGAACCAGCGGAATTCAGTTGCACACTATGCTCAGGTTGCGCTTTTTCGAAAGCGACCGCAATTTCCTTGAACGCATTGCTCAGGCTGGCTGCCACAGAGACGGTGAGCTCTGCAGCTTCGGCCAGAGGAAGCCAGCAGATGAGCAATAAGGCAGGCAAAATTTGCTTCATTGAAAATCCTTTCTTGGCTAAACAGAAAGCCAAACTATAGATAATTTACTGGCCACATAATAGAAGCTGATGGCCCTTTACCCCTTCCGGGATATTCATTCATATAGACTTTTGAGTAGTGTGTATATCAGTAGCCGGCATAGTGTGGCCACAGGTTTGACTCCTGTCGAGTGCGCCATTGCCGCTATTTCAAGCATCTTGCCGCACGCCGGGCGTTTGTGGCTTCTGCCATTGGCTTTCCGGTTTCCGCATTGGGCCGAAAGCCGGCTGCCTGCTGTTGACACCGAAAGCGGCCAATCGAATTTATTTTCACTCTGTCAGCTTGCTGTCAGCTTGCGGCGATAAATTGAAGCTGCCCACCCAAAGTAGCCCGGCGCTGACAACCAGCACACCTTTCCGGCCTTGGCCCGGGCACTCGATGGCTGGCGGCAATCACTGCTGCACGCCGGGTGAATATTCCAATTAGGAGCTTTGTCATGAAAACTGAAATTTTTGCTATCGCTGTTGCCGGTCTGATGTCCGTTATGCCCCTGGCCCATGCCGATGAACATCCGGATGCCCAGCAGCGTGCGGCGCTGGAAACTGCCCTGACCACTGCCGGCTTTGTCAGCTGGGGTGAAATTGAAATGGAAAAAGGCCTCTGGGAAGTTGATGACGCCCGCAAGGAGCTGGGAGCCAAGCTGAAGTTCGAACTCAAGCTGGATCCGGCCACCATGCTGGTGGTTGAGGAGAAAATCGACGACTAAGCCGATACCAAAGGCTGCCGAACAAGCCGTACCTGCAGTTTCCGGTGCGGCTTTTTTGTGCCTGACGGCACAGCCTGACACAGCCTGTGCAGGCTCCATGCTCCAGACTTTTGCTCAATTGACATAACCGACTGCCGGTCGGACAATGCCGGCATCTCTGCTG
>CAZKTB010000006.1:0-23671 GCA_964555485.1 uncultured Thiopseudomonas sp.
GGTCATTCATGACTGCACGCCCGCACATGAATTTCTGCATAGGGTTCATTTTGCACCAGCTCGATCAGGCTCTCCTTGACCAGCTCAAGGATCGCCATAAAGGTAACCACTACACCCAGACGCCCTTCCTCCGGCGTGAAAAACCGGCGAAAAGGCGCAAAACCTTCTGCCGGCAACGAAGCAAGAATGATGCTCATGCGCTCACGAGTGGACAGAGTTTCACGGCTTACCTGGTGGCTTTCATACATGTCGGCACGCCGCAGCACATCAGCCAGTGCCTGCAACAGCTCGTCCATGCCGACTTGCGGATGCTGTCCGCTCTTGCGTACCTGGCTGATTTGCAGCATGGGCAAAAAGGTATCGCGCTCTACTCTTGGCAGCTCGTCCAGCTTCTCGGCCGCCTCCTTGAAGCGTTCATATTCCTGCAGGCGACGCACCAGCTCGGCACGAGGATCCTCCTCGTCATCGTCCTCTGACTGGTGACGCGGCAGCAGCATGCGTGACTTGATCTCCGCCAGCATGGCGGCCATCACCAGGTACTCTGCCGCCAGTTCCAGACGCGTTGCGCGCATCAATTCGACGTATTGCATGTACTGTCGGGTAATGTCGGCAACCGGGATGTCCAGAATATCGATGTTCTGCTTGCGGATCAGATACAGCAAAAGATCGAGCGGGCCCTCGAAGGCATCAAGAATGACCTCAAGCGCATCGGGCGGGATGTACAAATCCTGTGGCAGGCTGTTGACCGCCTCGCCATAGACCAGTGCCAACGGCAGCTGTTCCTGTGACTGGGACATCAGGGCCTGCTCACCTGCAGTCAAATTCAGGCTTCCTCGAAAGCGCTGGCGTCACCGCTGCCACGACGGATGATTTCCGGCTGATCGCCAGTCAGGCTGACGACCGTAGAGGCTTCATAGGTACCGTAACCGCCATCAATGATCAGGTCGACACGGGCTTCGAGCAGATCGCGAATCTCGTAAGGGTCGCTCATCGGCTCGCTTTCGCCGGGCATGATCAGGCTGACGCTGAGCATGGGCTCGCCCAGTTCTTCCAGCAGTGCCTGGGCAATGGGGTTGGCCGGTACGCGCAAGCCGATAGTGCGGCGTTTCGGGTGCATCAGCATGCGCGGCACTTCACGGGTAGCGTCCAGAATGAAGGTATAGGGCCCAGGCACGTGCGCCTTGAGCAGACGGAAGGCACTGGTGTTGACCTTGGCATACAAGCCCAGTTCGGACAGATCGCGACAAACCAGGGTGAAGTTGTGCTTGTCATCCAGTCGGCGGATTTGGCGAATGCGGTCCAGTGCGCCCTTCTCCCCCACTCCACAGCCCAGGGCATAAGAGGAGTCGGCCGGATAAATGATGACACCGCCACGGCGGATGACATCCACCGCCTGACGAACAAGGCGTGGCTGCGGGGTTTCTGCGTGTATCTGGAAAAACTTCATGATAAAACTCCATGTACCTGCTCTTTCAGCGAGTCCGGTACTGAAAAACTGTGCCATAACGGCGTCAAGTCTTCTGCCGGCGCACGATACAGGCCAAGCTCGGACCAGTTGTGCGCAGCATGAAAGTCACTGCCTGCGGTTACTTGCAGGCCAAATTCGCGGGCCATCACGGCTAGAGTGCCAACCTGTTCCGGCGGCTGCATGCCGTTACTGACTTCCAGCGCATGACCGCCCTGTGCAACAAAGTCTGCCACCAAGCGCCGGCGCTTGCTGCGGGTGAATTTATAGTGGTAAGGGTGGGCCAGGCTGATACGCGCTCCGGCTTCGCCCAGCACCTGCATCACTTCGGCAAATTCCGGCCAGTACTGCTTTACATCGCCGATCTTGCCGGCACCGAGCCACTTGTCAAAAGCCTCGCCATGATCCTTCGCGTAGCCGGCCTGCACCATATAAGCCGCGAAGTGTGGGCGTGCCGGCGGTTGTTCGTGCTCGCCCAACTCTGCCTGCATCGCCCGCGCACCCTCAAGGCAGCCCGGCATGCCCTTGGCCGCAAGACGCTGGTCGATCTTTTCCGCCCTCTGCCAGCGTCCCTTCTGCAGTCGCTCAACCAGAGCCACCAATGGTGCCGAGTCCAGCACGAAATCATACCCCAACACATGGATGGTGGTGGCCGACCAGGTACAGGACAGTTCAATGCCGTTGACCAGGTGCATGCCAAGCTCGTCACAGGCCTGCCTGGCCTCGTTAATTCCCTTCAGGGTGTCATGGTCGGTCAGGGCCAGAATGCGGATACCGCGTTCGTGAGCACGCTGCACCAGTGCGCTTGGAGTCAAGGCTCCGTCCGAGGTGGTGCTGTGGCAATGCAGGTCGATAAAGTAAGGGCTGCGCTGAATGTCGGTGTTGCTTGAGGTGTCGATTTGCAGGGCTCCGGTTAAAGAAAGGAACGGGATTTGCTATATTATGCCTCTTCTTGTCCTTATTGGCCGAAACCGTGAAACAATTTATCGATTTTATCCCCTTGTTGCTGTTTTTCATCGTGTTCAAGCTGGAGCCGCGCGAGCTTGAGCTGCTCGGTCAAAGCTGGACACTAGGTGGGATTTTTAGTGCCACGGCAGTATTGATTGCCAGCTCGGTGGTGGTATATGGCGCCCTGTTCATTTCTCAGCGCCGCCTGGAAAAAGGCCAATGGCTAACCCTGATCGGTTGTCTGGTATTCGGCAGCCTGACGCTGGCCTTTCACAGCGAGACCTTTCTCAAGTGGAAGGCGCCTGTAGTCAACTGGCTATTTGCCGCCGGTTTTCTCGGCAGCCAGTTCATCGGCAAGCAACCGCTCATTCAGCGCATGATGGGTCATGCTCTGGAGCTGCCACAGCCGGTCTGGCGCAAGCTGAACATCGCCTGGGTGGTATTCTTCATCTTTGCCGGCGCCGCCAACCTGTTTGTGGCCTTCACTTTCCATGACATCTGGGTGGACTTCAAAGTCTTCGGCAGCCTTGGCATGACAGTAGTGTTCCTGATCGGCCAGGGTTTCTACATTGCCCGTCACATCCAGCCTTCCCCCGAAAAACCCTCCCAAGGAGCCTGACCATGCTATATGCCATTTTTGCCACCGACGTAGCCGACAGCCTGTCCAAGCGCATGGCTGCCCGCCCTGCCCACCTCGAGCGTCTGCAAAGCCTGCAGGAGCAGGGCCGCCTGCTGCTGGCCGGTCCTACCCCGGCAATTGATAGTGCTGCCCCCGGCGATGCCGGCTTCAGCGGCAGCCTGGTAGTGGCCGAATTCGCATCACTGGAAGACGCCCAGGCCTGGGCCGATGCGGACCCCTATGTGGCAGCAGGTGTCTACCAGTCAGTCGAGATACGCCCTTTCCTCAAGGTTTTCCCACAACAGGACGGATAACTGAAACATGAGTCATGTGTTGCTGGTGGATGACGACCAGGAACTGTGCAGTTTGCTCAGTGCCTGGCTGGAGCAGGACGGCTTTCAGGTAGAGACCCTGCATGACACCAAAGGCGCGCTGCAGCGGCTTGGTGATGAGCCGTTGCCGGAAGCAGTGGTGCTCGACGTGATGCTGCCCGATGGCAACGGACTGGAGTTACTGCGCACCCTGCGCACCACCCACGCAGGTCTGCCGGTAGTGATGCTGTCTGCCCGTGGTGAACCTACCGACCGCATTCTAGGCTTGGAGCTGGGGGCTGACGACTATCTGTCCAAACCCTGTGATCCGCGCGAGCTGACTGCCCGGCTGAAAGCCGTTCTGCGCCGCAGTCAGGCCAGTGACGAGCGACCGGCTCCTGCCCTGCTGAGCTATGCCGATCTTGAATACAGTCCGGCACGCGGCATTGCCATCCTCAATGGTGAAGAGGTCAGTCTGACCGTATCCGAAGGGAAAATTCTGGAAGTGCTGCTCAGCCAGCCGGAAGAACCGATCGAAAAACATGAACTGACCGAGCGTGCGCTGGATCGCAAGCTGACCCTGTACGACCGCAGCATCGACATGCACATCAGCAATCTGCGCCGCAAGCTGGGGCCAAACGCCAACGGCGAACCACGCATCATCTCCATTCGCGGCCGCGGTTATCTCTACACGGTTGCCGAGGACTGAACAGCCCTCCCCCGGCATCAGATTCTGTATCGAAAAGCCATTTACCCGACCTTTACATTGCCCTGACTGCGCTTTACCTTCGCAAGGGCATACTGTCTCCCAAGCCGGATCACCGGATTTGAAACAGGAGATTTCCTTATGCGTATCAAATTGACCGCCCTCGCCCTTGCCGCCCTCCTGCCTCTGGCCGGCGCTCATGCCGCCGACAACGGCAAGCAACACAACCAGTGGCAAAAAAACGATCAGCGCTGGATGCAGGAGCTGAATCTGGATGAAAAGCAGCGCATGCAATTCCAGGAAAAGCGCAAGGCCTACTGGGCCGAGCAGCAAAAGCAGCGCAAGCACATGGACCAGCAGCGCAACTACAAAAACGATGTCCAGCGTCGTGAAATGCAGGCACGACAGGATCGTCATCATAAAGAACTGCGCAAGATGCTGAAACCGGAACAACGTATGGCGTTTGACCGTCATCAGCAAAAAATGAAGCACTCCGGCAAACAGTACAACCAGCATTACAGACACAACGGTAAGCCGGGCAAAAAAATGCATGCCTACCAGCAGCACAATCAAAAAAAGCTGCAGCATAAAAAGCACCAGCGCATGCAACACAAGCACAAGCAGAACAGGCACTCATTCTCCGGCCAGCATAGAATGCACAAACAACACGGCAAGCAACAGCACCGCTACAGCAGGTAATCCTCTGCAAGTGCCGGCCAGTAATCACACAACCATCAGCCAGACCGCCAGTCCAGTGACCGGCGGTTTTGGCGTTACAGGAAACAGCAAAGCATGAGGTCGATTTTTTGGCGCATTTTGGGTGCCTTCTGGCTGGCCCTGATCCTCACCGGCACCCTGACCTTTCTGGTTACCCGACTGTTCAACCAGGACAGCTGGGTTCTGTCCCAGCACCCGGGCCTGAAAGATCTGTCCAGCCAATGGCTGCACTACTACAGCCAGGCACAGCTGCAACCGGCACAGCAGGTTCTGCAGCAGGCGCGACGCAATCATCATATCGATGTCCAGGTATTTGCCGAAGATGGCCAGATGATTGCCAGCAACAGTCGTATGCGGCGTACCAACGAAAGAATCAGCGAAATCCAGGAGCTGCATCGCTCCACCTGGCGTCGCCTGACCCAGGAAGTCAGCCTCAACCCTGAGCAGCATTTGCTGTTTGTCTACCGGGTACCGCCGGAAGAACTGCATAAGTGGCAAAGCAGCAGCCTCAGCGGCCCGGGCACCATGCTGGCAGTGGCCGTGCTGGTCATCACTTTGGTCAGCCTGTTGCTGACGTTGTCGATCACCAGACCCTTGATGCGCCTGCGCAATGCGGTACACGAGCTTGGAGAAACCTCCTATCAGCAGGACAGCCTGGCCCGTATGGCAAAACGCAGTGACGAACTTGGTGTGCTGGCCAGGGACTTCAACCGCATGGGTCAGCGTCTGCAAGGTATGCTCAGCAGCCAGCGTCAGCTGTTGCGCGACGTTTCCCATGAACTGCGTTCGCCATTGGCCAGGCTACAGGTCGGATTGGCACTGGCAGAGCGCGCCAGCGATGAAAAGCGTCAGGAGCTCTGGCCCAGACTGGTGCAGGAATGTGAGCGGCTGGACAGCCTGATTGACGAGATTCTCACACTGGCACGGGTAACCCGTGAACAGCCCAGTCCGGAGCAGATCTGCTTGCGGCAACTTTTACAGGAACTGCAGGAAGATGCCGGCTTGCTGGCACCTGATCAGCAGGTTGATGTGCACTGTCCGGAGAATCTGACACTCTTTGCTGACAGCAAGATGCTGGCCCGGGCGCTGGACAACCTGCTACGCAACGCCCTGCGCTTCAATCCGTCCGGCACGCCAGTCGAATTGGCAGCAATCAGGCAGCCCGGCCAGGGCATCCTGCTACAGGTGCGCGACCATGGCCCCGGGGTGCCTGACGGGTTGCTGGAAGATCTGGTCGCGCCCTTTGTTCGTGCCGGTGGCCAGGATGCCAATGGTTATGGACTCGGACTGACCATCACCCAGCGCTGTGTCGAACAACTGGGGGCCAGCCTGACACTGGAAAACCATCCGGAAGGCGGCTTCGTTGCCAGCATTCTGGTACCTGACACCATGGCTGACTAGGTTGATTTTACTGGCCGCCAGCAGGTGGCCAGTAGCTGACAAAGTCTTCGGGTTCGGGCCCTGCTGCTGGCTTGGCAGGCTGACAGGGAGTGCCCAGGTACATGAAACCTATCAGTTTTTCATTCTTCTGCAGGCCCAGCCCGCGGGCAACCACATCATTTTGGCAAAAATCACCGGAACGCCAGAAGGCTCCCAGCTCCATGGCCTGTGCCGACAACAGGATTGCGTGACCGGCACAGCCGGCAGCAATGATCTGTTCGAATTCCGGCACTTTCGGGTGTTCCTGAATGCAGGCAATCAGGACAACGATCATCGGTGCACGCAGCGGCATGCTGCGGCTGCGCTTGAGTTTTTCTTCTGAAGCATTGGGATTGCTGGCCAGCAAGGCACTGGCATACAGCTCGCCCAGCTTCACCAGCCCTTCCCCCTCGATAACCAGAAATCGCCATGGCCTGATCTGGCCATGATCCGGTGCCCGCATGGCGGCCCTGAACATCAGCTCCAGCTGTTGTCCGTTCGGAGCAGGTTGCTGTAAACGCGGGTTGGATGTGCGTTCCAGCAGCAGTTGTAGCGCCTCACTCATTGGTCGTCCTGTAATAATTGTAAAATATTGTATGCTGTTGGCTATAATCCGGTAGACGTATCGTCGCAAGTGCTTGCCAGGTCAGGCTGTACAGTCCCCGATACCTGGTTACCGTCCAAAAGTAGCATTTCCGCTTTGTTGACCCGCAGTTGATGGAATATCTATGGATCAGAAACAGCACAATAGCAGCTTTCTAGCCGACTGGAGCGAAGCTTTTAGTGGCGAGAGCCTGTACAACCAGAACGGCAATCTGTACGTGCAGCGTAGCATGGCGTACTTTGTTCTTGGGCTGGCCCTGATATGCGGCTGGCTCGAGTTGCAATTCTCCATCCTGGCTGCCGCTTTTGGGCTGTATTTGCTGATTTACCCACACGTCAGCATGGCTGTCGGTTTTTTGCTGCGTACTTATACCAAGCGTCCGCTGATCAACCCCATATTGCTGATGATCGACGCGTTGCAGCTGGGTATTGCCATGGGGCTGAGTGGCTTTGCCATGGTACCTGCACTGATTTCAGTGTCTCTGCTGGTGTTTTATGTCCTGCTGCGCAGGACGCCATGGTACATACTGCCCTGTTTGATGTTACTGGCAGTCGGTGGCAGTAGCGTGCTTTGGTTGCGCATTCCGGTCAACCTCGATACGCCACCACTGGTTACCCTGCTGTGCATGGCCGGACTGGCCATACAGCTGTCCCTTAATGCAATCTTGATGCGCCGGCAAAACCGGAATCTGCAAGCTCTCAGTCTGGAGCTGCAAACGGCACAGGGCCTGCATGAAAACCTGGCAAGGGATCTGACAAGGTATTTGTCGCCACAGGTCTGGCAGCAGCTGTTCAAGAAGAACAATACTGCCTCCAGCGCGCTGAAAACCCAGCGCAAGAAATTGACAGTGTTTTTCTCCGACATCAAGGGCTTCACTGATCTTTCAGAGGAAATGGAGCCTGAAGACCTGACCGACATCCTTAATGGCTACCTGAGTGACATGACTGCCATTGCCCTTGATCATGGCGGGACCATTGATAAATTTATCGGCGACAGCATCATGGTGTTTTTTGGCGATTCCCAGTCCCGGGGTGCAAGCCATGACGCCATTGCCGCCGTATCCATGGCAATCGAGATGCGCAAGCATATGTGCACCTTGCGTCAGCGCTGGCAGGCCAAAGGCATCCATAAGCGGCTGGAAATTCGCATGGGTATCAATACCGGATATTGTACGGTGGGTACTTTCGGTGCGGATTCGCGTATGGACTACACGGCAATTGGCCGTGAGGTGAATCTGGCCAGTCGGCTGGAAAGTGCTGCCGGCGCGGACGAAATTCTGATTTCGGGTGAAACCTACACGCTGATCAAGGGCAAGATCATGGGTCGGGACAAGGGCCAGATTCAGGTCAAGGGCTTTTCCCGTCCGGTTTCCATCTACCAGGTGGTGGACTATCGACGCGACCTCGGCCCCGCCCGCAGCTACCTGGCCCACGAGCTGCCCGGGTTTTCAATGCAGCTGGATACAGCCAATCTGGGACTGGAAGATATTGACAAGGTGGTTCATGCGCTGGGCGAAGCTCTCGAGCAGCTGCAGGAATAGCTCCCGCAACTGCCTGATGAAAGCCTAGACTGATAACAGTCTGGATAGAATCTTGCGAGTTCTTCCCATGCCGCTGGTCAGTGCCTGTTCGATCTGGCGCATGGTGATGATGCCGGACGACTTGCCTGCAGCAGGATTCACCACCAGTGCCAGACATGCATAGTCCAGTCCGATCTCGCGCGCCAGGGCCGCTTCCGGCATGCCGGTCATGCCGACGATGTCGCAGCCGTCACGCTCCATGCGACGGATCTCCGCGGCCGTTTCCAGCCTTGGTCCCTGGGTACAGCCGTATACGCCATGGTTCTTGCAGATAAACCCATGGGCAGCCGCAGCCGCAATCAGGCGCCGACGCAGAGCGGCATCATAGGGATAGCTGAAGTCCGCATGGGTAACCTGTTCAAGGTCGCCTTCAAAGAAGGTGTGATCACGTCCCCAGGTGTAGTCGATGACCTGGTCTGGCACGCAGAAATGTCCGGTTTCAAGGTCACCACTGATCGCGCCAACTGCATTGACGGCTACTACACGATCAGCACCCGCCTGGCGTAACGCCCAGATGTTGGCACGATAGTTCACCTCGTGCGGGGGAATCCGGTGTGGGTGGCCATGACGGGCCAGAAATATCACATCGCGGCCAGCATATTTGCCATACAGCAATGCCGAGGAGGTGGCACCGTAAGGTGTTTCCATTACCTCGGCATCGCGAATCACCAAGCCATCCAGCCGGGTCAGACCGGTTCCACCAATAATCGCATAGGTATTCATTGCTGTTTTCCTTGAGTCATGGCTGTGTGTTGAGCAGTGCACGCATCATCTGGCGTGCCTGCAGCCAGCCCGGCTGTTCTCCGGCACTGCGGTACAGCTGGCGAGCACGCATGGCAGCAATGTTGCGTGCCGGTTGCACACCTTCCTGTTGCAGGCAACTCAGCGACTGCTCGGCTCCCTCACGATCGTTACACACCAGAATCATGTCACATCCGGCAGCAATGGCTGCCAGCGTACGGGCTCGCATGTCGCCGGCAGCATGGGCGCCAGCCATGGACAGGTCGTCACTGAATATCACGCCATTGAAGCCCAGCTCACCACGCAGAATCTGCTGTAACCAGAAGCTGGAAAAACCCGCTGGCTGCTCGTCCACCTGCGGATAGATGACATGGGCCGGCATCACGCCTTCGACACTGCCAGCCAGGCTGGCAAAGGCTTGCAAATCGGACTTGCGAATGCTGTCCAGGCTGCGCTCATCCACCGGAATGGCAAAATGCGAGTCTGCAGTGACCCAGCCATGCCCGGGAAAATGCTTGCCAACGGCTGCCATGCCGGCACGATGCATGCCATCGATGAAGGCCCTGCCCAGCTCGGTAACCAGCTGTGGATCTTCGCCGAATGCACGATGGCCAATAACCTCGTTGCGCTGATAGTCCAGGTCGAGTACGGGAGCGAAGCTGAAGTCGATACCCACGGCCAGCACTTCGGCGGCCATCAGCCAGCCGGCCTGGCGGGCACTGGCTTGCGGATCCTGACTGGCGGCAATTACATGCATGGACGGCAAACGGGTGAAGCCGCGGCGCAGGCGCTGGACCCGCCCGCCTTCCTGGTCCACTGCAATCAGCAGGTCGGGCCGGATCTTGCGGATGCTGCGACAGAGTTCGGTGACCTGTTGCGGATGTTCGATATTGCGAGCGAAAAGAATGAGGCCGCCCACTTCGGGCTGACGCAGAATGTCACGGTCTTCGGCGGTTAGCCAGCAACCTGCGACATCAAGCATGAGGGAACCCTGCATAAAACCAATTTCCTTATACCGGTCATTGCAGCGGCCCGGTCACTCAGAATTAGTCACTGATATGCACCAGGGTTCCTGCAACAACCTGATTGAAGAGCTCGATCAGCTCGTGATTATCCATGCGAATACAGCCGTGTGAGACCGGCTGTCCCAGCCTGTCCAGTTCCGGTGTTCCATGGATATAGATATAGCGCTGAAAGGTATCAACGTTGCCAAGGCGATTATGGCCCAGTTGGCAGCCGCTTAACCAGAGGATGCGGGTTAAAATCCAGTCCCTGTGCGGATTTTCCGCATAAAGCTGCTCGGTGCAGATCTCTCCGGTCCAGCGCCGGCCTTTGAGTACGGCATTAAGCGGCAGACCCTGACCTATCTTGGCGCGGATATAGAGTTTACCGCGAGGCGTACAGCCGGAGTTCTTCTGTTCACCGGGACCGGCCTGCGCAGTGGAGATCACATGAGTGCTGACCAGACGATCGCCACTGTAGGCAGTCATCCGCTGCTGCTCGATGGAAACGTACAGGGCGTCAATAGTGCTTGTGGCCATATCATGCATCCTGCTGCACCTGACTGGTCAACTCGGTACCGGCTCCGGGTGCCTGCATGCCGGCGGCAAGAAAAGGCAGCATCAGCCGCATGACCTGCTCGGTGGATACCCTTGTGGCAAAATCCGACTCACTGATCTCGCGTAGCGCCTTGATACCCGACATGGTGAAGGCCACGGAACCGATCATGAAGTGAACGCGCCAAAACAGTTCGGCTGGTGATATTTGCGGACCGGCTTGTTGCAGCTGCCCCATGTAAAGTCGCCAGATGCTACCGTAACGCTCATTCAGGAAGCGTCGCAGGTGCCCCTGACTTTCAGTAAATGCCAGACCGACCAGGCGCATGAAAATGGACAGGTCCTGACCACTGCGGGGCTTGAGTCCCACCGTCTGTTCCACCAGCAGCTGTAGCAGTGATTCCAGTGTCAGTGCTGATGAGTCGCTTTCCTGGTGCACCTCAAGCGCTTCTTCCAGACTTTCGCAAAAAGGATCAAGAAAACGGGCAAAAACCGCCTGGATCAGGGATTTTTTTGAACCGAAATGATAGTTCACAGCCGCCAGGTTGACCTGTGCCTTGCCGGTAATTTGCCGTAGCGAGGTTTCCGAGAAGCCCTTGTCGGCAAACAGGCTTTCGGCTGCATCAAGAATGCGTTGAACGGTGTCGGGTTGCGCCATGTGTGAGTCCACCAAATGTTTCAAACATATGTTTGAACGCAATCTTACGCCAAATCCTGCAGCCGATACAATTGGCAAGGCAGTCCAAGCCAAAGCTGGCTCACATTCTCCGCTGCCAAGTCGACAGGTACCCGCTAAAAATGAGCTTCCTGGTTACTCTTTTCTCGTTATTCAGGTTGCAAGCATGGCTCAGGTCAGGCTCACACTGCATCCCCGGATGCTGCAGCAGGTTCTGATCCAGATTGGGTTTTGCAACCTGGTGAGCAGTTCCCTGTAGAATCCACCAACAGACTGCCAGGTTCAATTCACACTCAAATCAAAACGCTTTGCGACAATCATCCTCCTGCTGTATTTGCAGTCTGTGCTGGAAAGGAGGGACGGAAAGACCAATGCCAGAACAGATTTCACAGCGCATCGAACACTGCTATGCACAGGCCGAACATTTTTACGGGCGCCGCTTTCCACGCCCGGATGTCCGGCTTGATTTGCGCGGCAAGTCAGCGGGCGCTGCTTATCCGCAACATAATCTTTTGCGGTTCAATAATGGTCTGTACCGTGACAACAGGGAACACTTCCTGCAGCAGACCGTAGCCCATGAAGTGGCCCACCTGCTGGTCGGCCAGCTGCATGGCCTGCGGGTTCGTCCACATGGCACGGAATGGCAAAAGATGATGAAAGATGTGTTCCGGCTACCCGCAGAGCGTTGTCACAGCTATCAGCTGCCACCGGTCTGGAGAACACTCTATGAGTATGTCTGCTCATGCCGTCAGCACGAGTTCAGTGCGCAACGTCATGGCCGTGCCAGGCGTGGAGCCGGTTATCTGTGCCGCTCATGTCGACAGCCGTTGGCATTTACCGGCAATGTGCAACGCAAGCTAATTGAGCGGTAACAGAATACGGAAACTGGCGCCGCCCAGCGGCGAGTCATCGATCTGCAGCTGGCCGTCATAGCTTTCGATGATGTCCTTGATCACGGCAGTACCAATGCCCTGCCCCGGATTCTGGGTGTCCAGCCGGGCTCCGCGTTGCAGAATGCGCTCACGCTGACTGGCGGGCACACCCGGGCCATCATCCTCGATTACCAGTTCATAAAAGTTGGCTGTTTTGCCGGCCGTGATGCGAATATGGCCCAGACACAGACGATAGGCATTCTCTAGCAGATTGCCAAGCATCTCGTACAAAGCCCCCTGCTCGACCGGCATGCGCAATTCGGCAGGATATAGCTGCTCAACCCTGATCTGCTTGTCGTGGTAAACCTTGTTCAGGGCATCCAGCAGAGTTTGTACCACGGGTGCCAGACGCACCCTGTGTCGCAGCAAGCCGCTCTTGCGCAAGCTGGCCCGTTGCAGCTGATAGCCGATCTGCTGGCTCATGCGTCCGACCTGGGTTTGCAAGGTGCGCGCCTGCTCGGCATTACCGGGCTGGCGGGACAGGTCATCACCGACACCCTGCAACACCGCCAGTGGCGTTTTCAGGCTATGGGCAAGATCGTCCAGTGAATGCATGTACTTCTGGCTCTGGCGTCGCTCGCTATCGAGCAGACGGTTCAGCGAGCGGGTCAGCCGCAACAGCTCGTTCGGGTGTTCATCACTTAGCGCCTTGCGCTGGCCGTTCTCGACCTCGTCCAGCTCACGCCCCAGATGGCGCAGACTGCGTGTACCCCAAACCAGTCCCAGCCACAGAAAACCGACCAGAAACACTAGCGAGCCGGCCAGCCAGACATACAGCTGGCGTTTCAGGCTCTTGTACATGGGACGGTAGTCGCGTACCGGCTGCATGGTAATGATGCTGTAAGCCGCACTGCTGCCACGCACCAGGTCGATTTCCACGTCATAAACGAAAAACGCCTGACCCTGCTGATCCCAGGCGCGGGTGAACACATGTCCCCTGCCGTCATAGCGTGGCTGATAGTCGACCTCGTGATCTGCTGCCGAACGGGAGCGCCAGATCAGCTGGCCCTGGCTGTCGTAAATGAAGCCCAGCTGGCGGGCCGGCAGTACGGGAAACTCTTCATCCGGCAGTTTGTCGGGCATCAGCAGACGGCCATCAACCACCTGGGCTGCCGAAACCAGGGCACTGGCATCTGCCGCCAGCCGTTGTTCCACAGCCTGTTCCAGTGCACGGGTGAAGATCTGCTGCAGGGCCGGATAAAGCCCGAGCAGAAACACGAAAACCATTACGGTGGCACCCAGCATCAGCCGGGTGCGCAGAGAGAAATTCTTGTTGCGGGGTGGCGCCGTCATCGGCATGGCTCGTTGAAGATATAGCCCTGTCCGCGAACCGTCTCGATCGGCTTGAAGCCGCTACCGGCCTCGAGCTTGCGTCGCAAACGGCCTACCAGTACCTCGACCACGTTGGCATCGCGCTCTTCGTCATTCGGGTACAGCTGTTCCATCAGGCGTTCTTTGGCGATCACCTGCTGATGGTTACGCATCAGGTATTCGAGGATACGGTATTCATAGGCGGTCAGTTGCAGTACTTCCCCGCCAATACTGGCCTGCTTGCGATTCAAGTCCAGCAGCAAGATGCCGGCCTCGATGGTGGACTGGACAAAACCGGACGACCGGCGCAACAGGGCGTTAAGCCGGGCTTCCAGTTCTTCGAACTGAAAGGGTTTGACCACATAGTCGTCTGCACCGGCAGCCAGGCCTTCAACCTTGTTTTGCCAGTTGCCGCGTGCAGTCAGGATCAGCACAGGAAAGGTATGCCCCTTGCTGCGCAGTTGCCGGATCAGCTCCATGCCGTCCATGCCGGGCAAACCCAGGTCGACCACGGCCAGATCGTGATTGAATTCTTCGGCACGGAACAATGCTTCCTCGGCATCTCCCACGGCATCCACCACATGGCCAGCCTCGGTCAGGCGTGTATGCAGGTGATGGCGCAACAACGCCTCATCCTCTACCACCAGCAGTTTCATGTTTTCTACCTTTACTCGGATTGACTGCGCATGCTTTCGGGCCCGCGTTTGTCGCCGACTGGTACAAATGCAGGGAAAAGGTGATGGCAATCAGGAATTGACTGCACACATAATGCCAAAAACCAACTGAACCCGTGCTGAACCATGCACGATATTCGCCTTATCGAAGCTTTTCCACAGCAATAAGCCATATCTGGCGACTGCAACAGCCTTTTCTGCAGCGGGCAAGCCAGGAGCAAAGAGCGTGAATCACTTTCTTGTCATGTTTTTCCGTTTGAGCTGCCCGGCCCAGATACTGCAAGGCACTTTTGCCCAAATATCTCGACACTGACGCCGATAACCAAAACGGTAAAACTGTCTACCCGACCACTTGCAGCGCTGCTGTCCGGGTACACCGGAGCACCGCCATACACAGCTTTCCGGTTGCCATCCGTTTGTCAGATATTCATTGCATCAATGAAACGTGGCACTGCCTGCTCGTCGATTTTAAGGCTGGCAAAGTCAAACAGGCTGCGGTCGGCCAGCTGGGAAGGAATTACATTCTGCAGGGCACGGAACATGACCTCGGTGCGCCCGGGGGTACGGCTTTCCCACTCCTGCAACATGGCCTTGACCACCTGGCGCTGCAGATTGTCCTGTGAACCGCAGAGGTTGCACGGAATGATCGGGAACTCCCTATAGGCCGCATACTCGGCAATGTCGCTTTCCTTGCAGTAAGCCAGCGGACGTATCACCACGTTGCGGCCGTCGTCCGACAGCAGCTTGGGCGGCATGGCTTTCAGGGTACCGCCGTAGAACAGGTTGAGAAAGAAGGTTTCCAGAATGTCATCACGATGGTGACCAAGGGCCATCTTGGTGGCGCCGATTTCGTCGGCAAAGGTATACAGCGTGCCGCGGCGCAGGCGCGAACAGAGCGAACAGGTGGTCTTGCCTTCGGGAATCTTCTCCTTCACCACCGAATAGGTATCTTTCTCGATGATATGGAAATCCACACCCAACTAGCTCAGGTAGCCAGGCAGTACATGCTCGGGAAAGCCCGGCTGTTTCTGGTCCAGGTTGACGGCTACCAGCTCGAATTTGACCGGCGCGACCTTCTGCAGATAAAGCAGGATGTCCAGCATGGCATAGCTGTCCTTGCCGCCGGACAGGCAGACCATGATCTTGTCACCATCCTCGATCATGTTGAAATCGCCAACGGCCTCACCGGCCAGACGGCGCAAGCGCTTTTGCAATTTATTGTGTTGGACGGACAGACTGCTCATGACCTGATTCACCGATGTTGAAAACGGCGCATTTTACCCTGATTTGCCTGGTTGACCAGTATCGGTGGCAGCTTTCTTGATCTACGGGCAAGACTGCCGGCAGCATCCTGACCGGGGTGGGTGTAGCCAGCGCCTGCAGCAAATCAGTCAGGCCATGGCCCAGCTGAAAAGACATCGACCCGCCTGACAGCTGTTCCGGCTGTCCGGCCATATAGAGCAGTATTCATATCCACAAGAGCTGTGGATAACTATGTGCATAACCTGAAAGCAAATCAGTCTGCACTGCTACAATCATGGTCTACAGTCAAATTGACCGATTTTTGACCAATAAGATTTTAATCTATATCAATCAATGAGTTATGAAAGTCAAGAGCTTGCATGGGCAAGCTTTCAAGCATAGCGGCAGGCAAATTGCAAATAACTTGCAGCATGTGCACAACTTACGTATGTCAAGACTTTCAAGCAAAATCTTTAACGACCAAGGGCCAGCTTACAGCCTGCTGCCTTACAGCCGGATGCAATGGGCTGCAAGGCAAAGCACTTGTCATTTTTCGCTATCAAGCCTGGACTGGATGAACTCCAGCTGCTGCAACAGCATCGCCACTTTCGGCATGTCACCGCCAGCAGCGCGGGCCGCCTGCAGTGGAGCACGATAGATCGCCTGCAACTCCAGCTCTTTTCCACTGGTGAAATCGCCGTGCATGCTGGGGTAATAGTTGTCCATCTCCCTGGTGCTCTTGAGCATGGCAGGCATCAGTTTTTCCGGCAGCGTGCAGCCACAGCTAGCGGCGGCATCCACCACTTCCTGCATCAGGTCGGTAATAAGCGCCAGACAGGACGGATTGTCCATCATCCTGCTGGTATTGGCATCAAGCACTACCGACAAACCGTTGTAAGGCACGTTCCAGACCAGTTTTTGCCAGCGTGCCAGTTCCGCATTGGTCACTTCCGATGGTACCTTTGCCGCCGAGAACAGCTCCGCCAATTCGGCAGCCTGTGCCGTGCCCTGCTCTACGCTATCGGCGCCACTGTGATAACCGATATTGATGGCGCCGCCGCCTTGGTGCCAGATCTGGCCGGGAGCGGTACGCCGCACCTGAATGAAGCAAAGACCGGCAAACAGTGACATCTGCGCCGGAACCAGCGCCCGCATCTGGTCCTCGTTGCCATAACCGTTCTGCAGCAGGACCACCTTGACCGCAGGATTGGGCAAGCGGTTGAGCAGCTGTGCAACTTCGGCATTGCCTGTGGTCTTGGTGCTTACCAGAATCCAGTCGCAACCATCGAGCTCTTCCACCTGGCTGCACACCTCCACCTGGCGCTGGATGTCGCCAAGGCTTTCGCTGCGTATGCTGATGCCGTCGCGGCGCAGCTCTTCCTGCCCGCTACGGGCCAGATAGCGCACTTCCAGTCCGGAGTTACGCAGCATCAGGCCATAAAAACCGCCAATGCCTCCTGTGCCAATAACACCGATCCGGGGCTTGTTGGTATTTGTCATGCTGTCCTCCAGGGATATCCGTTGTTCACGCACCTTGGGTGCAAAATCAGTAAAACTGTCTGAAAAGCGTACCGATGTGGTTTTCCACAGCCAGACCGGCCGCCAGCAAGCGGGCTTCCTGACCTGCCATCGCCGTAAGCTGTACGCCTACCGGCAGCCCCTGATCATCCAGTCCGGCCGGAATGCTCAGGCCGCACAGGCCAAGCAGGTTGGCCATGCCGGGGTTGCGCAGGGCCAGCATGTTGTAACGCCGGTATTCGTCCGGATCCTGCAGCTGTGCCACTGTTGGCGCACTGATCGGCAAGGTCGGATGCAACCAGAAGTCAACCTGTTCAAAGTACTCTGTCACACGCTTGCTGGCTTGTTCCATCAACTGCTTGCGTTGCAGATACTCACTGGCTGAAACACCACCACCGGCCACAACCCTGCTGCGTACTACCGGATCAAGCAGCTCCAGCCGTTCGGGCATGTTGCTGGCCAGAAAGGCTGCCAGCTCGGCAACGCTCAGCCCGCCCTGCTGGAACATTGCATAGAGCGAATCGCAGTCAGGCACTTGCAGTGGAACCAGGATGGCGCCGGCCTGCTCCAGTTTGCGCATGGTTTGCCAGACCACCTCCACCAGGTCATCTGCCGCGTCGTCCCAGAAAAAGTTCTCTACGACGCCTATGCGCAAGCCACGGCAATCAGGCAGCACGGGCACCTTTATCTTTTCGGCCTGCAGGCGCGACTGTATTGCCTCATAGGCAAACACTGCATCAGCCACGGTACGGGTAAGAATGCCAGGCGAGTCCAGACTGCTGGAGAGGGGAACCACGTGTTCGAGCGGCCAGCGGCCACCGGCGGGCTTGAAACCAACGGTACCTGTCATGGCTGCGGGAATGCGTACCGAGCCGCCGGTATCGGTGCCAAGAGCCAGCAGTGCGGTACCCTGACACAGGGAAACACCGGCACCGGAGCTGGAGCCGCCAGGCACCCGGTGTACATCCGGGCTCCAGGGGTTTTTTGGAGTACCCCAGTGTGCATTGATGCCGATGCCGCCAAGTGCGAACTCTACAGTATGGGTCTTGCCGGTGATCACTGCCAGCTGTCCCAGCAGCGTCTGGATCAGCGGACCGGCCTGTTGCCACTGCGGCCCCAGCTCGCTACCTGAGCCAGCAAATGTCGGCAGGCCCGGCACGCCAAACATGTCCTTGACCGAAACCGGCAGGCCCATCAGCGGGCCCAGGTCATAACCCAGACCCAGCAGCTCGTCCGCCTTGGCGGCTGCAGCGAGTGCACGTTCACCGTTCCAGCTTTTATAGGCATTCAGCTCCTGCTCACTGGCGGCATGGCTGTCGATACAGCTTTCCATTACCGCACGGGCTGAAACCTCACCGGAGCGCAGTCCGCTGGCCAGCTGCTCCAGACTGTGCTGTTGCAATTGCATACTTGTCTCCACTGTCATGCGAGCCTGCTACAGGCTCGTCTTCTTTGACGACAACAAGAAAATCCTCGTTCGCATGGCAAGCAGGTTACCGGTTGCTTCATGCAGTATTCATGATCAGAAAGCCGTCACCAGCTTCAGCATCAGTTTGTCGCCGCCAAAGCGGTTGCGCACTTTGGTTTCGTGGTTCCATTGACCGGAAATCATCATGCCGCCCTTGGTGGTATAGCTAAGCGTCGGGCCGTAGGCAAACACCTGCCCTTTGCGGCCGCTTGACCAGGGTCCCATATCAGAGCCGAGCTTATGGCCATCCACCTTGTCGTTGGTGGTCTGTTTCAGGTAGTAACCGGAAACACCGACACCCCACTGGCCAAAATGCTTGCCGAGCAGATAGTCCATGTGAAATTCCTGACCCGACTTGTAATCGAGCTTCCCGGCTCCTGGTGCCGGACGTAAGTCCTTGTTCTTGGTCTTGATGTTGTACATCAGCTTGCCGGAAACTTCCCAGCCGTCTTTGTTCAGCCAGGTCATGGCCAGTGCCGGCTCAATGCTCCAGTAGTTGGCTCCCACACTGCGGCGTGCATCTTTTGAATCATAAGCTCCGGTTGGCAAATTGATATCCAGCCCGAACACCCAGTGCAGGTTTTCCCTGTGCCAGGCCAGAATCAAGGGGTTGATGGTGATATCGCCCAGCGCATTGCGGGTCTTGCTGCCACCCATTGTCAGTTTCTGATGCGCCAGCGGCACTATCACATGCCAGCCATAGTCGGCACCAAAGAACTTCTTTTCGGACATGTGGATGTAGCGCTGGGCAGTGAACCATGCACTTACTTTGGCACCCTTGACCTTCTTGCCACTGCCATCACGCAGCTTGCCGCCATAGTGGCCGGTATAGTTAAGGAAGTAGTTGCCCGCAGGAGGTACGGCACCGGCCATCCAGGTTTCAGCACCATTGGGGTACTGGTCGCCACCCTCTTTGGCCTGCACCACGCCGGTAGCCAGCAAACCCAGGGTTACACTGCCTGCCAGCAGCCTTGCTTGACGTCTAAGCATGTCTTGCTCCGTTGTCTGTGATTATTGCTGTTCTTGTGCGGTAGCCTTGCACCGCCTGTTTCATCTGGAGCAGTTACTGCCAATCCTGTAAAAACCCTATCCATGTCTGCTCGTACTGGCATCCGGTTTGCCATCGCAATCAAGGATAACAAACCACATCAGATTAAAGCACTCGCTAAAGTTTTACATGTCGCTGCGATAGCAGGTTTAACGACAGCGGCGACTCTGACTGCATAACAACCAATATGAAGCCCATGGCAGAAACAAAAACGGCTGCCATATAAGGCAGCCGTTTTACTTGGGACTGTTTTGAGTAACAGCTTAGCCGTTACTGGCCAGTTGCTCCGGCAAGTAACGTTTGGCCTGCAAGTAGGCCTTGCTCCAGTACGGAGAGGTCAGGCTGTCGATGCGCACCTTGCCGCCGGTGGACGGGGCATGCACGAAACGATTGTCACCCACGTAGATGCCGGCATGACTGACCCTGCGGCCGCCGCTGGTAGCAAAAAACACTATGTCGCCACTACGCAAGCTGTTGCGCTCGATGACCGGCGCCTTGACCTGAATCATCTCTCTGGTGCTGCGTGGCAGCTTGATGTTCATTGAGTGCTGGAACACATAGCCGATCAGGCCGCTACAGTCGAAGCCGGTCTGTGGCGAGCTGCCACCCCAGCGGTAGGGTGTGCCGATCTGGGCCATTGCCCGCAGCAGCACGTCATCGGCCATTTGCGAGCGGGTAATCAGGCTGTTCATTTCATCGACAACCGGAGCAGTTTCCGGCGCAATTGCCACGGACTGATGTCTGGCTTCAGTTGACGGGATAGCGGCTTGCTGTTGTGTGGCACAGGCTGCCGTCAGTAATAGTGATGAAGCGATGGAAAGGCGTAGGGACCAATGCATAATTTAGTCTTCTTCTTGTGGCGATACCAACGGCTCAGGAAAAGTCGTCATGCTGCATTGCCAACAACCGGCTACGTGTCCTGCGGAAGGCAAATGACAGATAACCCTGTGTGTAAAGTTCGTCAAAAGGCACATTGGCCTCAATATAGACAGGGACTTTACCTTCATAGCATTCATCAATCAAGGCTATAAAACGTCGCACTGCATCATCCATGCGCGCCAATGTCGGTAAAATCCGGTCTCCGGCCACCACCCTGCTGGCAGCGTCCTCGGTTCCACGGGCTATCTTTGCCGCCTGTTGTTCGCCACCCAGTTCCGGTACCCTGCCCAGCAACAATATGTCATAACGCTGACACAACTCGATAAAGTCCTGGGCAAAGAACGGCTGCTCACATAACTGGGAAAAGTCGCACCAGAGCATGCGTCCGGCCTGGCCACGTATATTCAGCTGCCGACCGTTCAGCTCGATCGGCGCGTCAGTTTGCGTTTGGTTACCGGCCAGTTCGGCAAATAGTCCGGGCATCGCTTCCGGTTGCCCCGTCGGGCAATACAGGTAGCGCGGCAATTGCTGCATGTCCCGCAGGCCGTGCAGGCGATGGTCCTGACTGCCATCAACTGGCAGCACTTTCATGTGGCGTCCGATCGCGGCTATTGTTGGTAGCAGCTGCTCTCTATTGAAACCATCGGGATACAGCTCTTCCGGCGGCTGGTTGGAAGTCATGATCACTGCCATGTCGCGTTTGAACAGTGCCTGCATTAACGGACCCAGCAACATGGCATCGGCAATGTCGCTGATGAAGAACTCGTCAAAACAGAGCACCCTGATTTGTTCGGCCAGTTCGTCCGCCACCCTGTCCAGCGGCTCTGCAGTACCGGTGAGCTGGTGCAGGCGCCGGTGCAGATCACGCATGAAATGGTGGAAATGCTGGCGACGCCCCGGCACTGGCAGGTTGGCGTAAAAACGGTCCATCAGCCAGGTTTTGCCACGCCCGACCGGGCCCCACAGATAAACACCTGCCTGCGCATGGCGTCCTTCTTTCAGCGCCTGGTAGCTTTCCTGCAGGCAGGCTACTGCCTGCTCCTGCGCGGTATCGACAACAAAGCCCTGTTGCAGTGCTGCTGCGTACCACTGTTCTGGTGAGCGGTTTTCTGGCTGTTCATCCATCGTGAGTCCTGGTCTGTATTCCTGTTTTTTATTTATCTTGCCTGCATGACCTGATCATGGAGATGCTCAGCTATTGCCTTGAACCCCCAATCACACTCTGTATGCGGCAGGCATTCACTCTATTCTTTCAATTGCATTGCGGCAAACCGCTGCAATTTCCTGCAAATTAAAATACACTCTTGCGTTGTACGGACTGACGCGTCTCGTCTCATGTCGCAGGCGCCATACAGCTCCGCTTTTTTCAGCAGTTGCCAACGAGATCACGATGAACAGCACAACCAGCTTTGCTGCCATGCCAGACGAACAGGGTTATTTCGGTGAATATGGTGGCCAGTATGTACCGCCCGAACTGAAACAGGTGATGGATGACATCAATGCGGCCTATGAAGAAATCCGCCAGACAGCAGAATTCCAGCAGGAGCTGGCCAGCCTGTTTGCCGACTATGTAGGCCGTCCCAGCCCGATCTTTCACGCCGAGCGCTTGTCTGAACAACTTGGCGGCGCACAGATCCTGCTCAAGCGAGAAGACCTGAACCATACCGGAGCACACAAGATCAACCACTGCCTGGGCGAGGCCCTGCTGGCCAAGCACATGGGCAAGAAAAAGGTGATTGCCGAGACCGGTGCCGGTCAGCATGGTGTGGCACTGGCCACCGCTTGTGCGCTGGTGGGCATTCCCTGCGAAATCCACATGGGCCAGGTCGATATCGAAAAAGAACACCCCAACGTGGTCAAGATGAAGATTCTAGGCTGCGATCTGGTGCCAGTTACCCGTGGTACGGCCACATTGAAAGATGCCGTTGACAGTGCTTTCGAGGAATATCTGAAAAACCCGAAAGACTTTCTCTATGCCATAGGTTCCGTGGTCGGTCCGCACCCCTTCCCGAAAATGGTACGTGACTTCCAGTCCATCATCGGCACCGAGGCCCGTGAGCAATGCCTGTCCAAGTACAAGCGCCTGCCGGATGTGGTTGCCGCCTGTGTGGGTGGCGGTTCCAACGCCATCGGCATGTTTACCGCTTTCCTGAACGATAGCCAGGTGAAGCTGGTTGGTGTCGAACCTGCCGGTGAAGGTCTGGATACCGATCGTCATGCTGCCACCCTGACCATGGGCAAGCCCGGCATCATTCATGGCATGGCTTGTTATGTACTGGCTGACGAGGAAGGCAATCCCGATCCGGTACACTCCATTGCCTCAGGTCTGGACTACCCGGGCATCGGCCCGCAACACAGCTATCTGAAAGATCTGGGCCGGGTGAATTACGACAGCGTTACCGACAAGGAAACCCTGGACGCCTTCATGCGTCTGTCACGAGTCGAGGGCATTATCCCGGCGCTGGAAAGCGCTCATGCGGTGGCCTGGGCCATTCGTACCGCCCCTACCCTGCAACCGCACCAGCAGATCCTGATCAACCTGTCCGGTCGCGGTGACAAGGATGTGGATTACGTGGCTGCCCTGCTGGGTCTGTAAACGCAGTAACTCAACAAAAATCAGGCCGGGCAATGCCCGGCCTGATGCGTTATACGTAGCAAGACGAATGCTGTCATTCTGCGTTTTGCGTAGCAAAATCGCAGAATCCATACAAACCAGTTAATCCTGTATTAGTTCGTATTTGCTGGATGCTGCGACTGCGCGCAGCATGACAGGAGGTCGTAACTGTCTGCAGCAAACAGACAGGGCGATCTTTAATCGTGGTTTACCGTCCAGGCCAGCATGGCCGACAGTTGGCACAGTGGCCGTCCGCTATCCTTATGCAGCTGGTTGAAGGCGGCCTGCACATCCCGCAGTGCACCCTGGCTGGTTGGATTGCGGTCAATCACGCCGTGGGCAATTAGCGAAGCCACCACGTCGGTAGTGATGAGGAAGGTATCCTTGCCGGCCATGCGCAGAAAGCCCGGTGTTGAATAGCCACCCAGCTGGTAGCCACGTTTTCTCAACACAAACCACAGGCCGACAATGTCATCGACCGGCCACTGCGCCAGAAAGCGGCCAAAACTGCCGTACTCGCGACTGATATCCAGCACCAGCTGTGCATTACGCGGAATGCTGCGCAGCTTGCCCAAGTGGCGAATCAGCGCCTTGTTCTGCATGTGCCTTTCGATGTGCTCGGCACTCAGCAGCACCATCTTTTC